>NZ_CP012100.1:0-300000 GCF_001182785.1 Bacillus thuringiensis
CACAGTGATTTATTCCTTGTACAGGGGTTAAAAGAACACTTCCATCACGATATGTTCCATGGGAATGATATGGATACAACAATGTTACGTATCGGTGCAATGAATATGATGTTACATGGTGTAGATGCCCCAAATATCTCGTATCGTGATTCTCTTTCAGAAGACAATAAGGAAAAAGAAAAATATACATTAGTATTAGCTAATCCACCATTTAAAGGTTCATTAGATTATGAGGCTGTTTCAAATGATTTACTAGCCGTAACGAAAACGAAGAAAACAGAATTATTATTCTTAACATTATTCTTACGTATTTTAAAACCAGGTGGACGTGCAGCAGTAATCGTGCCAGATGGTGTGTTGTTTGGTAGTTCAAAAGCTCATAAAGAAATTCGAAAAGAAATTATTGAGAATAACAAATTAGAAGCAATTATTTCGATGCCAAGTGGTGTGTTCAAGCCATATGCAGGGGTATCAACCGCGATTATGATTTTTACAAAAACGAATGCTGGTGGTACAGATAACGTATGGTTCTATGACATGAAAGCAGATGGCTATTCATTAGATGATAAACGAAATGAAATCGAAGCGAATGATATTCCAGATATCATTACACGCTTTAATAATTTGCAAGACGAAAAAGAACGTAAACGTACAGAAAAATCCTTCTTTGTACCGTTTGAAGAAATCAAAAAAAATGATTGGGATCTTTCTATTAACAAATATAAAGAGATTGAGTATGAAAAAGTCGAGTATAGAGCACCTATTGAAATTATTCAAGAAATAAAAAGTATGGAAAATGACATTCAAGAAGGTATAGAAAAATTGCAAGAAATGTTGAAATGAGGATGATGGATATGGGTTTCATAGAATATAAATTAAGTGAACTAGGTGAAATAATCACAGGAAAAACTCCCCCAAAAACGAACGCTGAAAATTATAATAGTAAAGATGTATTATTTATTAAGCCTGATGATATTTCAGTCGAAAAGATAAATAGAATCTCTAAAGGGAAATCTTATGTATCAGAAAAAGGTGCTGAGACAGGAAGATTAGTTGGAAAAGGAACGATATTAGTAACTTGTATTGGTATAGTAGGGAAAATAGGAATAGTTGAATGTGAGCGTGCAATATTTAATCAACAAATTAATGCAATTATACCTAATGAGAAGATTGTTTTGGGAAAATATTTAGCATATTTATTGAATAGTATGCAAAGACAACTACAAGATAAAGCTAATGCTCCTATTGTCCCGATTCTTAATAAGACAAATTTTTCTAAAATTAAGGTTAGAATACCAAGTTTAACTTATCAAGAAAAAGTAATAGATTTATTAGATGGATCTCAAACATTAATTCAAAAACGTCAATTCCAAATCACAGCATTGGATGAATTAACGCAAAGTGTCTTTTTAGAGATGTTCGGAGACCCTTTGCACAATCCTAAAAGATGGAAAAAAGGGAAAATTGCTGATTTAACTGAAACTACTCAGTATGGAACAAGTTCTAAGGCTAATGAAGGAGTAGGAGAGTTTCCAATTCTTCGAATGAATAATATTACTTATAAAGGTGGTTGGGATTTTTCTAATTTAAAATATATAGATTTAGATGAAAAAGAACAAAAAAAATATTTAGTGCATAAAGGAGACTTACTTTTTAATAGGACGAACAGTAAGGAGTTAGTAGGTAAGACAGCGGTATATAGAAATGATATTCCTTATGCTTATGCTGGGTATCTAGTAAAATTAATTCCAAATGCGGAGGCAAATGCTGAGTTTATTTCAGCATATCTAAATTCAGAGTACGGAAAAAGAATTTTATTAAATAAAGCAAAAAGTATTGTAGGAATGGCTAATATAAATGCTCAAGAGCTAAAAAGTATAGATATCTATTTACCTCCTAAAAAATCACAAGATGACTATGCCTATAAAATACAATCAATTCTAAAATACCAGGAACAATTAAAAGACTCTCTAGAAAGCTATAATAATTTATATAATTCATTACTCCAAAGGGCTTTCAAAGGTGAGCTTTTTCAAGAACAAGTATAATAACTAAGTCATAGGGGTGATTGAGTTAATGAAGAACTTTGGGTTTTTAAAAGAAAAAGAACAGTTTAAGAGTTTTGCGACAGCTTGTACAGAAGCTGAGAATGCGATGCTTGTAAGTCCTGCGACGTGTGCTATTTTAACACGTCGCGCGCTTGAACTTGCTGTGAAATGGGTATATCAAGTTGATAATGATGTCGCTGTACCATATCGTGATAATTTATCAAGTTTAATTCATGATCGGAACTTTCTAGGTGTCATCGATGAAGAATTATTACCAATGATGAAATATGTGGTGAAACTAGGGAATACAGCAGTTCATACGAATGCAAATATTACACATGATGAAGCAGTACTGACGCTTCATCATCTTCATCAATTTGTTTCATGGATTGACTATTGCTATGCTGATGAATATACAGCGCCTGCCTTCAATGAAGTGCTTCTACATACAAGTGTAGAAAAGCGTGAGCGTCCAGAAGAGCTACAAAATTTATATGAGCGTTTAAGTGCGAAAGATAAAGATTTAGAAGAATTACGTAAAGAGAATGCAGCACTACGCAGTCAGTTTACAGCTAAACGTGTTGAGCATACAAAAGAAATAAATTTTGTAGTGGATGAAATCAGTGAGTTTGATACGCGTAAAATGTATATCGATTTAGATTTAAAATTAGCAGGTTGGCAGTTTAATTACGATATTGAGGAAGAGTATCCAGTAAAAGGTATGCCAAATAAGACAGGCGAAGGGTTTGTTGATTATGTATTGCGTGGTGAAAACGGTAAAATCATTGCGCTTGTAGAGGCGAAACGAACTTCGAAAGATCCAAAAGAAGGGCGCCAACAATCAAAGCTTTATGCAGATTGTATTGAAAAAGAACAGGGATTGCGCCCAATTATTTTCTATACAAATGGATATGAAACATATATTTGGCATGATGACTATGGCGCTCGTAAAACATCTGGTTTTTATAATAAAGAAGAAGTACAGTTACTCATTGATCGTCGTATTCTTCGTAGGCCATTGAAAGATGTAGAGATCAATGATGATATTACAAACCGTTATTATCAAAAAGAGGCCATTCTTTCTGTTTGTGATGCGTTTGAACGTAATCAAAGAAAAGCACTATTGGTAATGGCAACAGGTAGTGGGAAAACACGTACGGTTATTTCGCTTGTTGACATTTTAACAAAGCATAATTGGGTAAAGAATATTTTGTTTTTAGCAGATCGAACAGCTTTAGTAAAACAAGCAATGCGAAACTTTAACGCCTTAATGCCAAATTTATCGTTATGTAATTTACTTGAAAATAAGGCGAATCCAGAAGAAAGTAGAATGATTTTTTCAACGTATGCTACGATGATGAATGCCATTGATGAAACAAAAACAAAAGACGGCAAACGTTTATTTACAGTAGGTCATTTCGATTTGATTATTATTGATGAATCTCACCGAAGTATTTATCAAAAGTATCGTAGTATTTTTGACTATTTTGATGGCATGTTAGTTGGTTTAACAGCAACGCCAAAAGATGAAGTCGATAAAAATACATATTCTATTTTTAATTTAGAAAATGGTGTTCCAACATATGCTTATGAATTATCACAAGCAGTTGAAGACAAGTTTTTAGTTGACTACAAAACACTAGAAACGAAAACAAAGTTTTTAGAAGATGGTATTATGTATGACGATCTTTCTGAAGAGGAAAAGGCTGAATTTGAAGATGTTTTTGAAGATGAGCCCACCGTACGTGATATTGATAGTTCAGCATTAAATAATTGGTTATTTAATGGAAATACGATTGATATGGTTTTAGAAAGCTTAATGACTAATGGTATTCATATCGAAGGCGGAGATAAAATCGGAAAAACGATTATCTTTGCTAAAAATCATCGACATGCGCTAGCAATTAAAGAACGATTTGATTTGAAGTTTCCTGAATATGGCGGTAACTTCGCAGAAGTCATTGATTATAGCGTAAATTACTATCAATCGTTAATTGATGATTTTTCAGCGACTTCAAAAATGCCGGAGATTGCCATTTCTGTCGATATGTTAGATACAGGAATTGATGTCCCTGAAGTCGTCAATTTAGTATTCTTTAAGAAAGTTCGTTCGAAAACAAAGTTCTGGCAAATGATTGGGCGAGGTACACGGTTATGTGAGAATTTATTTGGCTTAGGACAAGATAAAGAGAATTTTTTAATATTTGATTGGTGTAGTAATTTTGAGTATTTCCGTGCCAACCAGCATGGCACAGAGGCGAAACTATCGAAAACTTTAACCGAAAAGTTGTTTAACTCAAAAGTCGATATTGTGCGTGAATTGCAAGATGTTGAATATCAAGTTAGTCCGTACAAAGAATTTAGACAGGAAACGGTAGAGCAATTAGTTACAGATGTAAAAACATTAAACGATGAGAATTTCCGAGTACGTCAACATATCCAATATGTTCATAAGTATAAGGGAAAAAACAATTGGAATGCTTTATCTGTTGTTCAAACCAATGAAATTAAAGAACATGTATCTCCTTTAGTTACGCCGTATGACGATGATGAGCTAGCTAAACGATTCGATTTATTAATGTATACAATTGAAATAGCTAAATTAAATTCAAGTAATGCAACAAAGCCAATTGTGCGAGTGATGAATACAGCAGAAGCATTATCGAAATTAGGTTCAATTCCGCAAGTAGTAGAACAAAGAGATATCATTCAAAAAGTCAAAGATGAAACTTTTTGGCAAGAAGCTTCCCTTCAAGACTTGGAAGAAGTACGTGAGGCATTACGTGATTTAATTAAATTCATTGAGAGAGAACAACAAAAAATTTATTATACAGAATTCAAAGATGAAATCATTGAACAGACTGAAAATAGTTCTATATTAGATGTGAATGATTTAAAAAGCTATCGTCAGAAAGTAGAACATTATCTAAAAGAACATCAGGATCAAATTACCATCTATAAATTGCGCCATAATAAAGAACTAACGAAGCAAGATGTTGAAACATTAGAAGATATCCTGTGGCATGAGTTAGGTTCAAAAGAACAATATGAAAAAGACTTTGGGAATACATCGATTACAAGATTAGTTCGTAATATTGTTGGATTAGATCGACAGGCGGCAATGGAAGAGTTTTCAGAGTTTTTATCTGAGGAGCGCTTAAATATTCAACAAGCAAGATTCGTTGAATTAATTGTGGATTATGTTGTGAAAAATGGAACACTGGATAAACAAGTGCTTCAACAGGATCCATTTAGAACACTAGGAAGCATTACTTCATTATTCAAAAAAAATATGAGGGATGTTAAGAAAATTATTAGTGTTATTGATCGGATTAATAAGAACTCGGAGTTTATTTCTTGATTTTGATCTAACTTTATTTCAAACCAACAGTGCTCTCTATGCTGCCAGAAATAGATATTGTTTATGGAGTTTAGTGGTGTTGATGTAGCCGGCTCAATTTTTGAATACATTTGATTTCGTGGAAACTAACTGAGGGGAAATATTTATTGATGTCCCTAAAGTTATCCCGATTTCTAAAGTTAATTATGTTGAATGGGATAACATAGGAAGATTAATAGGACGTTTAGTATTAATCAGGCTAAACCGTATCATAAGTGATAGTAAAGCGTAAGATTGTGTAAGAATTTCAATGTGATTCTCTTCTTTATAGAGATTTTTTTATAAAGAATAGTTAATATTTGTATTAAAGGGTGTCTTAAAGTAATAACTTTGACACTCTTTTCTTATTCTTAGAGATGTTAATTGTTGTAAAAGGTTAGATACGGTAAAATAGTGCATAAAGTATAAATTTATTAAATATTTTTGATAGATTTTTATGAAAGGTTAGAGGATCGGGGAGAAGGAGGGTAGTTAATTAAGTTAAACAGTGAATACGTTATTATGGATATATGGAGATATTGATTTATGAAGAAAAACTATAGCGAAATTATGATTATACCTGAAATTGAAAAAAATTAATACAGTAAATAAAAAAGAAATAATCGAATTGAGATGAGTATTAGATTAAAAGGTTATAGTGATAAATGGAAATTTTATTTTCTTTTTGAATATTGAAGCAGTAATTTTTGTTTTATTATCTTTAGGTGGCAAAGGATTAAATCCATATTATTCAAGCAAAGTTAAAGGACAAGTTGTTTGTGTAATAGACGACTATATTACAAAGGGTATTTCTTTTGAGACTGCTAGAAATTTATTGCCTAAAGCTGGTGCGAGTAAAGTAATATTAATAGCACTAGGGAGATATAAAAAAGGGCAGTATGAAATTTATCAACATGAAGTATATGATTTCAATGGCAACATTATTAGAGCAGGTTATAAATATCGTTTGAATTCTGGAGAGAACTTAACTGGAGAATATGTTACTATTTTAAAACATGAAGTGCATCGTATATGCGAAATGTTGAATGGATAGTCTGTTAATAATTATGGAATTTGATAAAGAGTAACTATATGAATAAAAATAATAAAATTATTTAATTTTTACTTCTAAAATATAGGTCTTCCCCCTCCTACAATAGCATGCGTTGAGGGGGAGAGATTTATTTAATTTAGAAAAGTGGTTATTCAATACATGGATAAAGTTTTAATCATCTTTTTCTTGTAATTCATCAAACATATCGAATGGGTGTAATCCTTCATTAATAAATTCTTCCAACAATTTTTGATCAGTACCATTACTTTTCCAGCGATTCTGAGGGAAATCCAAAAGATGCTTTATTGCAACTCCCTCATAGTTCACTTTTAAGTTATCTATTTTCAATTCAACTTGTTGTTTTGAATAACAATTATCTAAATGTTTATTTAAAGTTTTAGTTAAATGCATTATATAAGCAATATCGCCATCGCTATTTTTAAGAATTCTACTAAGTGTATTGTAATCAATAATTGTCTGGTTTTTTTCAGTAAAAAACATGCCTGAGTTATTAGAAGTAATAATTAAATGGTTAACTACTACTAGGAAATTGTTATTTAAATTTGTAGGTATCTTAGTAGGTAAAATACTTCTTATAAAATTAATTCCTTGTTCAGTATGTAAGAAGTTATCTATTTTTTTAATTTGACTGAATGATTTTATAACACTGTCTTTGTTAAGAACCCTCAAATGGTCTTTAGCCCATTGAGGAGGGATAGGATTTTTAACTTCGCAACAGTATACAACATAACCTAGAGCAGGTTCTTCTGAGACTATTAACAAATCTATATCAGGAAGAGAAGTATCAAATTGTTGTAAGTCTACATTTGTCTTGCAGATAAATCCTTGTTCCTTAAATAAACTTTCAATTTTGTTTACAAAGTTATCACTTAAAATAGAGCTAAGTTGATTCTGAAAAATCTTATTATTTCGAAGGGCTATTAGTCTTAGTACGTTTACATATGCTTCCCATTGACAAAAAATATGTGGTGACATCAATATTTCATTTGTTTCTTCAAAATAATATAGAGGAAAATATACTGGGTTAATCTTTTCTCCTTTTCTATATGTAATATCTAGTAAAATATTTCTACATTTTTGGAGGCTAAGACTAGATTCTTCATGTATAGCTTGTGCTATTTCATCTAAACTAACTATAACCGGAATAGGATTTTTATGTATTCTAGAATAATATCTATGATACAATGCTTTAATTAATAATGATTTAATAACTTCAAACATTTCTTTTAAATTATAAGTTCCTAAAGTAATAGAGCTCATCTCATGGTCATTAATGAAATTATAATAATTATTAATTTTCAATTCGGCTTCCTTTTTAATTAGCTCCAATGCCTCTCGGGCATCTTGATTATCAGTAAATTCTTCATAAGGTTTTAATAAAGAAATGATTTTCTCACTTGTCGGTGAGTAATCAGAAAAGATTTCTTGAGATTTAGAAAAATAGTTATCAGCTATTAAAAAAAACTGACGGGGAATTGAGCTGTCTTTGTAGCCTATTTTTACCTTCCTTTTATTAAATTTCCACTCTATGGAATCGGAAGTGTTGTATGAATAATACAAAAATTCTCTTAACATGAAATAATGTGATGCATATTCTAAATCCTTTAAAAATCTCTTAGCATTTGGTAAATTACCATTAGAACTATTGTTAACATAATAAGGTAGAAGAATATCCAACCCTTTTTTTAGGAATTGCTCAGTACTAGAATTACTAATATATGAAGTCTCGATAGCTGCTATAATCATTTTTACTGCATCTACCCCGGAACATTTTAAAGAGGAGAGATTTTCTAATTTCTGGTCTATCACTTTCTCGAATTCCTTTACTTTCTCGATCATTCAAATGCCACCTCAATCATCTTATTTTTATAAAAGTAACTTAAATTAAGCGAATTAAAAATCATTTATAAATTACCTTACCTTACAAAGTATAACAAATAACTACTGATATAAATAATTAAAATATAATATATATTCTCAGAATTAAAGAATAAACTTTATACACATGTGTAATATAAGGAATTATTAAAAAGTACTCTTGATAAGACCCCGCACCAAGTAGAGAAGACATAGATGTTACAAAAAGGCTTGCTGAAGCAGGAAAAGTGATAGGCATAGAGATCTTATAGATCATCTTATTGTCTGCAAGGAGATTTTAGTTTCACTTAAGGAAAAAGGCATACGTAACGAGGATGCAAACATGAAATACATAAAAGCCATGATGCGTGGAGGAGAAATGAGTGAACATTTATTTGATAAAATGGATAGTGGATTGCTAAAGGAAGGCAAGGGCGTTAGACAAATATTCAAAGAAATTATTTGTGCTAAAACCAATATTAATGATTAGCAGAGAAGAGATTGCAAGCGTTTGGTGTTAATCAAGACTGTTATGTTACAAAGGCAGTTCATGAAGTAATACCGCTAGAGCTGCAACAGTTTTTATGGCCAATCATTGACTGGTGGAAAGCTGCTGGAGATAGATTAGATTATTTACAAGTTTTTGAGCTAATCCCAGACGAGTAATACCAACTTGTTTGTAATAAACAGGAATGTCCGGTAGTGCTAATCAGTTATCTAGATATGTAGGCTTAGGGGATATTCTTTAAAGTTTAAATGATATTAAATATAGTATATTTATTTTCTATATTATAATAAAATATAGAAATTTAGATGTATAAGGGTACAATCATGACAGAAATAATTGAGATACAGTAACCGAACGAAAAAAAGTTCTTGAAGACAAGAGAAGTGATCTAAAAGAAAAGAGAAAGATAGAAAAGCGGTATTGTTTTCAATACTTTGTTTTGCTACATTGGTAGCGATATTTTTGTTTTGCCAAAAAGTTTTGGAATTGATCCTTGGAAGGAAGTTGTAATTCCTTTTTTTCTTTTGTATTTTTGGTTTATTCGATTATGTTTGGTATAGTACCAATAAATAAGAAGACCTAGCAAACAAACAATTGAATTTAAGGAGATAGAAAACGAGTTAGATTTATTAAGTATTTCTCATTCGTCATTAGAGGAGAGGTCGGAAAAACTTTTTAAACATCACCATTTTGAACTGAAAAAATACTATGATGAGAACCTTAAACAAAGCTCATGGATATTTATTGTTGGAATAGTATGTATAGTAATTAGGTTTGCAATAATTGGATTAACCTGATATTTTCTAATTGCTAATCTATCTAATGAGATAGAAAATAAGGTTATTGTAGCTTCAGTGGATGCAATAGGAGCAATACTATCTAATAATATTGCGGTAATGTACCTCAAAATGCAAGCTAAGATAGTAAAAGAGCTAAATGAATTTTATTATCTTTTTGTAAACACACACCATTTCTACTTTATTAACTTCTTATTATCTAAGGTGCAGAATAAAGACAAGAGAGAAAATGCACTTGTTGAGCTGAATTTAAAGATTAATGGTATTCCTTCAAAAATTTCAGCTGAGGGAGTAGAAAAAATAGGTATTAGCTAACCATCGTTTTGGTTTAAGCAGTGTTTTTTATGGGGTTTGTACCTTGGTAATAGAAAGAAATCGTTTTGTTAAAATGGGTATATTTTTATCTGGATTTTAATTGCGATTTGGAAGTTACGGGGTTTAATTGAGAGTATACCATTGGACATATTTGGTAGTAAGAGTACTCAATAAGCATAGATTTGATCAAAAAGGGTTGAGCATATGATCATGTTAAATTACACAGAAATTGCGGATTCAATTTCTGGGCGAATAGAGTTTATGTTTTTTTGATAGGATTGAAAATATAGTTAAGTTTTATAACTATTCTCAAAAAATTATGAACATTATATTAAAGTTAAAAGAAAAAAACTAAAAGACTTTGAAAGATAGATTGAAAATTACGAAAATATGGCAATTAAGGATGAATATATAGGAGAGTATACATTTACGGAATATGAAATGACTAATAAGGACGAATTAAATGGTATTGAAAGAGATTTTTTAGAGTTTAAAAAAATGACATTTATTATATTGTGTTATTCAGAGATAAAGAAGCTTTTTGATAATATTGTCAATATCCATATTGGGAAGAATGTAAGTTTCAAAAATTTAAAACAAAAATTATTAAGGTTAAATAATGTTTTGCAAGTTAATCTAACTGAATTAATAATTAGGCTAGATTCTTTAAGACAGATAAGAAATTATTTAGTACATCAATATGATTATTGGGATTCAGAGATACTAATTAAAAAAAGAAAACGCACCAAAAAATTAAAGATATAAAAAATTTAAATGATGCAATGCTAAGTAGTATTTTAAACTTAATAATATAGGAGATTATTGAGTTTGAAATTGAATATGATAAAAAGAAGATTAATAATACATAATTTAGTTATCTTTTTTTTCCATACCGCTAAAGGAGATTTCGGCATGCATTAATTCCATAATAAGAAGAGTTGTGAAGGGGTTCTTGCAATTTATGTGATATTTATACCAGTGTACTGTTTGTATTAGAGTTAGCTATTAACCAGTATTTCTGTCGCCATTATTAATCAACACTTAATAGCTTCTTTACTCATCATATTCTATAATTAATCTATAAAATTAAATGGGGGTAATTTCCAAAATGAAGCTTCAAACCGTGACCCAAAAAGCTACTCAATTTGAACCCGATATTTCATTGCTTGCTGAAAAAGAATCAGGGCGCCAAGAATTCGTAAAACGTTTTCCATTAGAATCCTTAAGAAATCTCACCATAGAAGAATATGCAAATACTAAAACAAAAGATTGTTTCAATTACTGGCTCGAGCGAAAAAATATTTTAGGCGGCATTGGCGGAGCCAATTCTGCTAAATTCGGTATTTATCTTGCTAAAACTGGTGAGTACTGTAAAAGTTACGGTAAACAAAAAGTGGTATTAAAACATGAACAGTTACAAGAAGAATTTAGAGTCCTAAAAGAAGGGATTTGTGAGGCAATTCGACTTGCAAAGGAAGGCCGCATTTCTGAAATTGTTACATTAGATTTACCAATTTATAATATGGTACTACTAAAAATTTTAAATATTTATGTTCCAGAGAAATTTTTTAATATTTATTCACCACCAATTTTGATTGAGCTTGGAAAGGAATTACATATAAAAGATGAATTGCTTACCCCCCTGAATGCAATTGAATTGAATCATGAAGTGTTACAGGCTATTAAGAAAGAAAATGTTTTTTTAGATTGGTCTAATGAAAGGATTTCACGATTTATCTGGGAGACATTTTCAGAACGAGATAAATCGCTTGATAAGAATACAAACTATTGGCTAGCTGGACATACTTATGGAAAAAATCGTTCCATCCAAGATTATTTGTTGAAAAACAACTGTATAGCGATAGGCTTTTTACGTGAAAATTTATCCTCTCTTTTAGAAGAAGAAAATATTGAGGATATCATTGATGAGAAGGAAGAAACATCAGCAGGACAAAAAGCGTTAAAGCAATTTTTTAAAATGAAAGAAGGAGACCTTGTTGCTTTAAAAACATCATTTACTCGTAAGGTTGATGGGAAGACAAGATCAGTGTTACGAGTTAGTGCTGTTGGGAAAATTACCCAAGATACTATTGATGGTTATGAATTCTCTGAAGAGTACGGACATCTACTTCCTGTTGAGTGGATTAATATTGAAGAGAGAGAGTTCATAGGTTATGGAGGATATCGTAGTACATTAAATGAAGTGAAAAATAAAAATGTCATTAACTTAGTATTTATGCAGGGAAAGGAAACAAGTAATACGCCCCAAGAGTCTATTGAAGTATTAGATACAGATCCAAGAAACTATGTATTTTTTGGTCCACCTGGAACAGGGAAAACATATCAAATCGTTGAACGTGCTCTTGAATTGATCGATAAAAGAACATATGAGGAACTGAAAGTAGATGGACGAGAAGCATTGCAACAAGAGTTTTCACGTTTAACTAAAGAAGGGAAAATTCATCTCGTGACGTTCCATCAGTCCTATGGATATGAAGATTTTATAGAAGGCTTGAAATCTGATGGAAAAGGGAATTTTGTGCCAACGGATGGTATTTTGAAAAAAGCGGCGCTTGAAGCTATGTATGAAGGAATTCAAAGTACAAGTCAGGACTTTTCGAATGAAGTTCGTTTTGAGCAACTTTATGATTACCTGGTTGAAAACGGATTGAAGAATAATATTCAATTTGAATCAAAAACAGGAACGACAAATTTCATTTCATACATATCAGAGCAAAACAATATCGTTGTAACGAGTGAGGATGTAAAAACTAGTTCAATAGTTTCAAAGAATCGTTTACTAAGTCTGTATCGCTATATTCAGGAGCATGATATTGATTGGAAGAATAATATTATGTTTGTTCGTGAGGCAATTGGTGGGTGTAATCAGACGAGATATTGGTCTGTACTAAATTGGATATTAGAAAAAATGGAAGATACAACAGAAGAAGAAAAAATTGAAGTTGAAGGAGATGAGAAAAAGGCAATTATTCAAAAGGCATTACTGGACAACGGTTCGTTTGATTATTCGAATGCGAAAAAGCATGTTGTTATCATTGATGAAATGAACCGAGGCAATATTTCTAAGATTTTTGGTGAGCTGTTAACGTTACTGGAAGAGGATAAGCGTTTAACACAAAGTAATGAATTGATCGTTGAACTACCTTATTCAAAAGAGAAGTTTACGTTACCTCCCAATCTATATGTAATTGGGACAATGAATACGGCAGATCGATCCATAGCTTTGCTTGATACAGCGTTACGTCGCCGCTTTGTGTTTGAAGAAATCATGCCAAATACGGATCTTCTTGAATCGATTGGTGATGAAATTGATCTTGCTGAAATGCTTTCTGTTATTAATAAGCGGATTGAAGTGCTGTACGATCGCGATCATATGATTGGGCATGCATATTTTATAAACGCGAAAACAGATAATGAGGTTATAGCTATTTTTCAAACGAAAATTATTCCACTTTTACAAGAGTATTTTTATGATGATTGGGAAAAGATCGGTCTTGTTTTAGGGGGAATAGGGAGTTCAAAGGAAGATCAATATATTGTTTATAAGGAAGAAGTTAATGTTAATGAACTGTTTAAACAAAAGCCATCTATTTATATTCCTGCACTGTACCGAGTAAAACGAAAATTAACAGCGCAAGAGCTAATAGCGATTTATGAATAAGACAATTATAGTACGTGAGGCGTATGACTGGATTACAGAAAACGAAGTTACAGTAGAACAATTTGATGAGCTTATACGATATATTGAAGAAAAATATCCAAATGAACAGGTGATTGATCAAAAGTATAAACGACTTCGCTTTATTAATTATGTTGGTGTGATCCAATGTTCTGATGTGAGGTACGAAATTATTCCCAAAATAAAACTCACATCTAATGACGATCGAAAGGCATTGCTAGGAATGCTTTCAATTACAGGCTTTTTGCCGGTTTCATTTTATGAGGAAGTACTAAATGGTGAAGATAGAGGGGAACTGCTCACGGCATTTCTTGCTACATTTCTTACTCGTTTGCTAAATGAACTCAGAAAAGGGACTTTTAAAACATACGAACGTCATGAAGAAAATTTAAATACACTGCGTGGCAAACTCGAGCTTAGTAAACACATTTATAAGAATGTATTTCAAAAAACAAAAGCATATTGTGCATTTGATGAATATACGGAAAATAACTCTTTAAACCAGCTATTTAAATGTGCATTGCTCATTGTAAAAAAGTATACAAAAATACATACTTTAAAACTTTATCTTGAGCGCTGTTTAGGCTACTTAGAACCTGTGGATGTAGTGTATTTCACAGAGAAGGAATTAAAGAATATTACATTTAATCGACAGAATGAACGTTTTCGTCAAGCTGCTTTATTTGCTAAGATAATTGTTGAGCGGGCAACGATTTATAGTAAAGGGCAAGGAGCATCATCGTTCTCTTTCTTATTTCAAATGAATATATTGTTTGAAAAATATATTGAAGTGGCGCTACAAGAGGCTATTGGTAATAATAAAATAATCAGTCAACATGCAGAGAAGAGGTTATTACGTAATAAGAAGAGTGGACGCCAGAATATTTTATTAAAACCAGATTTTGTGATTGATAATAGGATAATCATAGATACAAAGTGGAAAAGTGCAACAAGTAATGGAAGAAGTATTTATGTACAGAGCGACATTTATCAAATGTATGCGTATGTAACTGCTGATAAGGAAGTAGAAAGGTGTATATTGTTGTACCCGAAACAGGAGGTAGAAGCTGTTCATCCTGTGTGGGAAGTTATCGATACTGAAAAAACTATCGAAATGTGCACGATAAGAATTGATGAATTTTCCGAGACTGTGCGAGAATTAGAGGGAATTCTAAAAAAACAAGTTAAATAATTTTGTAAAGACACTCGATTGAATAGGGGTGTCTTTTATTATAGAAATCAAATATATTTTGGAAAAATATGAATATTTAGTTTGTTTTAATTGAAATAGAAATGAACTTATTATATAATAAGTTCAAGAAAATTTTTCCTTTTTAATCATTCCTAGATAACCACAAACCTTTCGGGTTTACGATTCATTACAAGGAAGTGTATAACGCATATACGCTAATTTGTAATACGAATGTATTCCTGGAAGGTTTTTTGCGTTGTAGGAATAGGACAAGTAATCAACTAACAAGGATGTGATAGATTATCTTAAATTATTAAGAATTGTAGTGGGGAAATAAGAATTTTGGATTTCAAAATACAAAAGAAGGTGAAAAAGATGAGAGGAGCAGTCTCGTCTTTTTTATTTCGAAAGGAGAAGGACATGGGTAAGAAAATTATGGTTCAATCTGTAAAGTTGGTAAAAGACAGTAATCGAATTTATGATATTGAGAAAAAGAAAATCACTTGTCCAGCGGATGCTGTACGCTTTGCACAGATTATATTTGATATAGAGTCAAGGCCAAATGAAATTTTTGGTGTATTTAACTTAAATACAAAGAATGAAATTATTGGATGTAGCATTGTGTTTGAAGGAACTGTTGATTCATCGTTAGTCCATCCACGCGAGACGTTCCGCACAGCAATATTAAACAATGCATCTTCAATAGTATGTTTCCATAACCACCGTGCGACACGTTCCTAACTGAAAAGGTTACGCATGCTGTCTGAACGTCATTTATGGCAAGTAAGGGAGTCGTGAACTCTTAACTCGATAGGTAGAATGATAGGGTAACGCCTTGAAATGCCTACTCTAATACTCCGACATGCATTATTCGAATGTGTATAAGAATAGGGTGTGAAGCTCGGTGAAGTCGGCTAAAAGTTGTCGTAGTACTCATGAGTAACCGAAAGCTAACCAGAGGTGGTTGGTACAACTGATAGGTCGGGAGTCGTGAAAAACTTAATATGGTGAGAATGTGGTAAAACACTGACGAACTAGCGAATGAAATGTCTGTAAGTGGAACTACTTAGAAATGGGTAGACTTGATGAAAACTTCAAGTGCGTTCCGTGGGCGAGTAAGTATGGTGGTTTCGAAAGCTCCATGCATCGTTACAGGCGATGGAGAGGACGCCAGGCAAGAGCTAGCACCTAAGTTAAGAATAGATAGAGTTAAGGGAACGTGGAAAGCTATCAACATGGAGAGTACACACTCTATGAAGTGGTAGGGAGGAAAGGAATATATCTATAACTTCCTTTTATGATAGTGAGAGTAGAGGCAGGAGTGATGAAGTTTCTGTAATGGAAATGGAACAATAGCCTCAAGTCGTTTCGCCTAAACTATTTCAACTCAATCATCTCAAGGATTCTCGTATGACTAAAAAGGTCACGAGCCAAGATTGGAGCGTGATATACCTTGAACGAAAACTTTAAGAAGATCCCTAGAATGAAAAATACAAGGTTACGCCATGCTGAGTATTATGGCATGACTGAAATCTTTGATGAACTTTATGCAAAAAGTAAGGATAAACAAAAATTTAAAAACCTCATGTCAATCATTACTTCAGACGACAACATTCTACTCGCCTATCGAAATATTAAACGGAATAACGGAAGTGCCACGCCTGGAGTCGATGAAGTTACGATAAAGGACGTTGAAGAGCTTGGAACCCATGAGTTTATTGGAATTGTGAAGAAAAGATTTAAACAGTATAATCCTCGAAAAGTAAAACGTGTGGAAATTCCAAAACCTAATGGAAAAACTAGACCATTAGGTATTCCATCTATGTGGGATAGAATTGCACAACAATGTATTCTACAAGTACTGGAACCTATATGTGAAGCTAATTTTTATAAATATAGTTATGGGTTTAGACCGACAAAATCAGCTGAAAATGCAATATCTGCATGTAATGGACGAATAAACAATAATAAAATGCAATATGTAGTGGACATAGACATTAAAGGTTTCTTTGATGAAGTAAAACATTCAAAGCTTATGCGACAAATTTGGACAATGGGTATTCGTGATAAACAATTACTTGTGATTATACGTAAAATGTTAAAAGCGCCTATTGTTTTACCAAATGGAGAAATCGTACATCCAACAAAAGGGACACCGCAAGGTGGAATACTTTCCCCTCTATTGGCGAATATCACTTTAAATGAATTTGATTGGTGGATTGCAAACCAATGGGAAAGTAAAAAGTGCCGAACGCTTAAGGACTATCTTAATAAGAAAACAGGATGGTATAGTCGCCAATATCGCTATCAACAACTTAGAAAAACATCTACATTAAAAGAAATGTACATTGTCCGCTACGCAGATGATTTTAAAATTTTTACTACAACGCGATTAGATGCTGAAAAGATTTTCATGGCAAGCAAAATGTGGCTAGAGGAACGGTTAAACCTTACTATTTCTGAGGAGAAATCTCAAATTACAAATCTGAAAAAGAAAAGTAGCGAGTTTCTCGGCTTTGAACTGAAAATGGAACGAAAAGGATATGATCGTTTTGGCCGCAGAAAATACGTTTGTCAATCACATATAGCAGAAAAAGCACGAAAGAGGATTAAGAAACAACTCAAAGACCAGATCAAACTCATGCAAAGAGTTCCCAATGGAAACGAATTAATCAAGAACGTTGGAATTTATAATAGTATGGTTATTGGCATTCACAATTATTATCAAATTGCGACGCAAGTAGTCAATAGTTTGATGCCAATACAATACCAATTAACACAAATAGAACGTCAACGATTAAAGCAATTTTCATTGCGAAAAACAACCAATTATCCAATCAAAGATAAAGGCATTAAACCTTATTTAAAATCAAAGATGACAAGATATATTAATGGATATCCCCTCATTCCTATTGGGTTCATTAAAACAAAAACAGCATTAATGCCCAAAAATAGTGTTAATAAATTTACCAAAGAAGGACGAGAACTAATACATCGGGAACAAAAGTCGGTTCCGAACTGGCAAGTTCAATGGATTAGGGAACACCCTATCATTAATGAACGGGAAACGATAGAATTCAATGACAATCGAATATCGCTGTTTATAGCCCAAAATGGAAAATGCGCAGTAACTGGGGAAGAATTGATTCTAACGGAAATGGATTGCCATCATAAAACATTATGGAGTAAAACGAAGGATGATAGTTATTCCAACTTAGTGCTAATTACTAGAGATGTTCACCGGCTAATCCATGCCACAGATGTAGAAACTATCCAAAGGTATCTTGAATTTCTTGAATTAAATGAGGAACAAATTATAAAGCTGAATAAACTAAGATTGTTAATTGGAAATGAAATAATCAAGTAAATTAGGGATTTAAATTAAACTAAGTAGATTGAGGAAAATGAAATAGAAGGCAAACGATGGCATGCCGTGTGCGATGAAAGTTGCACGCACGGTGTAGAGCAGGGGAAAAGGTGGAGATAACCTCAAAGTCTTACCTATTGCTATCTTCAGGACATAGTATGGAATCTCAAGAAGATGTTGAAGTAACTAAGCGATTAAAAGAATGTGGAATTATTATTGGTATCCCTCTTCTAGATCATGTCATCATTGGAGATAATAGTTATGTAAGTTTATTGAAAAAGGGGATTATCTAATACAAAGCAATAAGCCAACTATTTTTAAGGGTGTATATGGAGGAATAGGAAGATTCTAAAGCGTTTATTCGCATATGGATCTTCTTATTTTTTTATTTGCAAGGGTGATTTATAGATGAATTCATAATATGTGATTCGTGGAAATGGACAGATTAAAAGGTCAGAAATATAGGATAAGAAAAAAGGATCTATGCCTAATAAACTAACAAGATAGCTCTAATCTAAAGCGAGCAAAATTAGCTTAAAGGTTTTGGATATGAAGGGAAAAGAAGTAGTAAGCTGCTCAAGTGATAGAAAAGTAGTAGAAGAAAACCCAATAGCATTCAACGAGCAAACTTTGGAGTTAGTAAACCATTTGTAGCTGAAGGGAATAATAAGGGGATTGAAGATTTGAATACACAACTTGTTCTCAAAGCAATGGAAATAGCCTTAGAAAAGAATGCGCCTAAGGTGAACGTAAACGTTTAGAACAAGTATTAGCTAAATATCGAAAAGAATCTTATGTCAAATGGAATTTTCCTCCTTAAAAGAGCTGTTCCATTGTTATACATAAGAACCCCTCTTGAATATCAAGGAGGGAACGGCATAATCTTGTTTGAGTTCGAACCAGCGACCGCTACCTTGTTAAGATGGCGGTCTTTTTGATATATTAATCTTCTTTCTGTATTATAAATTCCCAAAACTTCTTTAATTCCTCTCGTTTTTGAGGAGTCGCATTTTTTATATCTTCAAACCATTGATAAAGCTCAGGATCTTGTATGTCTGTAACTTGTCTCATTTCAGTTGTACCGAGGAGGTAATCAATTGATACTTCAAAGAAAGTCGCTAATTTTATCAATGTATTATAATCAGGTTCTCGATTTCCTTGTTCATACATTGCATATGTAGTTCGAGCAATCCCTAGTTGATTTGCCATGTCTTCTTGACGCAGTTTGCGTTCTTTTCGAAGAGTGTGTAGTCTAGTGCCAAACATATGCTACCTCCTTTTAGGTGTTTTCTATATCAATTATAACGTCACAATATGTAACATTTAACAAAGTACACGAAATGTGTAAATAATGTTGATTTCATACCTATTATTGTGTAGTATAATTATTAATTACACATTTTGTGACAATGAAAGGAGGAAATAATGAGGCTTTGGTTATTAGAAAAACGTAAAAATAAAGAGAAAACACAAGATTGTATTGCATATAAGGCAAGAATATCTAGAAGTATGTATGCAATGATTGAAAGTGGTGAAAGAAATCCAAGTGTTCCTGTCGCAAAGAATATAGCTAACGTACTAAATTTTGATTGGACTCTTTTTTTTGAAGATTAGTGTCACGATACGTGTAATTTTGAGGGGAGAATTTAATTTCTATATTGTTTTCCTAAAACGAAATAAATTATTACTTATTTTTAAAAAAATATTAGAGAAGGGAAGTGTTTAATATGAACATGAAAACATTTGAAATGCGTGAAAAACGTTTAGCAGAACTACTAGGTCCAAAAGTACTATGGGAATTTATCAGTGCCGTCACAGAGGAAATTGAAAAGCAGGAATTAGGGTCTACACCAGGTTTGTTAGAAGATCTATTCATACATGTGAAAGAAACCATCCAAATTCAAAATATGAATCAATGCATAACAAAAGCCCCTGTAAAAACAGAGGCTGGTAGTATAGATAAAGAGACATTATATATAGAAGCATATGTAGAATTAATTAATCATAAGTTTGTTATTTCTGAATTAGCTGTAGAGCTTTCATCTGTTCTAAAAGAATTAAATTGTTTTGTTCAATCATCTTTGCCACAGCTTCAAAATGAGCTTGATTCTCAAGAACCTCAATCTGCTTCTCTTTAGGGAGTGATTGAAGTATTTCTTTTATTTCTTTACACTCGTATATGTTATTCTCCGAGTCTTCGATTAATTTATTGCGACGATTGGTGTATTCAAGTGCACCTAAAGTCGCTAATGCGCGAGGATCTAATCCCAGAATTTCCATGTATTCCTCTCCTTTCCTCTACAATAATTCGATAGGGGAAAGGAGATTCCTTTAATGATTTAGTAGAGTCTTTATATAGCTATACAAATTGTTAATGATTAGTAGACACATGTTACCTAGCAGGAATGTAATAGAATTAGGCTTTAAAGAGCTTCTAAAAAGGATGAAAAGAAAGGAGAATCCAGTAATTCTCACTCTTTTCTCTTAAATAATCTACATATGATACGTTTGTTTTCTTTTATCATGAATTCTACATTGGATTCTTTGGGGAAGATTAGGGAGATATATAGGATATGGGGGATGGATGAATAGATAAACAAAATGAAAGAGAATTATAAGAATTACAGGGATTGTTAAGGAGTTATTAGGTAATAAATTTTAAAGTATTTAAGAGTGGGAAGATGTGTATCAATCGTTACTTAAAAAGTAAAAGATTAATGATTAAATAGGGAGAAGTGTCTAAGTTACTTGTATAGATGAAATAATGGAGCATATGAAATTATAGCATGATGAACCATGTTGAAATAAATAGAAGGGGATCTTTAGGTAGGCTAATCAGGAATAAGGAATGCTGAGAAAGTGGCTATTGAATTTGAAGAAGTTAAAGTGTGAAAGGTGTCACTTATGTAAGAATATCTATTACTAATTTACTCTATATAAAAAAGCAGCTGCACAAAAGTACAGCTAGTCTTCTTCGCAAATTTATATGGCCTGGATGACGAATTGGGATTTAGGTATAAATAGTAATTGTGCTGCTAAGGAAGTTGTTGTGTTAGCAAATGGGTATGCTTCCTTATAAAGAAATTTACTATACACTATTTCATTCATTTCAAAGGTCGTATACAGTTTTTTAAGGATTTTTTGAGAAATTTTATTTGTACAAGCAGCGATAAAATCATAATCTCTTTTACTTATTTCTTGAATGGCATGTGAAAGAAGGGTAGTGACTATACCACTTCCCATCCAATCTGGATGACAAGCGCCCATATCTAGATAGACCAATTTTTCTTTATCTAAATGAGAAAATTCAATAGATTCTGTCTCTAATGTATCTAAAAGTTGAAAAATAGGTTCCATTTGCGGGCATAGTTCAATCGCTTTCTCTGTATCTATTAGTGGCTGAGTTACTTTTTTTGTTAAAAGAACTCCAACAATTTGAAAATTTTCTATTGCTACAAATGACATAGCTTGAGATACAGCTTGTTTCATCATTTCTTCGCACATTTTGTGAAAAGGAGCAAAAGGAATTTGTAAGCTGCTTACAAGAGGTTCATTATTAACAAAAGAATGTGCAAGTAAATGTGCTGCATCTTTCACGTGGTGTGTATCAAGTAGCTCTATATTCATATGTTTTTCCTCTTTCCTGATATAGTTAATAGTAATTAAAAGGATTAAAATTTTATTTAATTTAGTTAAGTTTAATTATTAAAGCGCTTACCAAAATGGTTATTAAACATATGAATAAATCTGTTTAGTAGCAATTGAAATATGTTTATAAAGAAATTCTACGATCTCATCTATACATTCAACAGTTGTATATGGAGAGATAGAAAAGAATTTTAATGTAGAAATTGGATTTCTATCATAACTGTTTATTACATCTACTACACAAGAACGAGTTGTGTCACCAAAAAATACTTGATCGCGATTTTTTCCCAGGTAATTAAATAGTTCTATATTTAATTGGTTTGTATCCTCAATCTCTTCTTTTGTTGCAAGGCCTATCCGTTCTTTTTCCCAATTTTCTTGGCCATCTCCATTCATATAGAAACGGAAAGTCGTAATTGGTCCAAATGTAAAATCATTTGTGATTGCGACTTGAGGCAGGGTTTTTCGCAACTTTTCTCTAAATAATAGATTTACACGAATATAATTTGCTAATAATTTTTGATATCCTTCAATTCCAAAGGCTACTAGATTGATATACATGGGAATAGCGCTACCAGCTCGTGAACATTCTAAGGTATAGCCTGTATGATAACTTCCATATGACCTATTACCAAGATAAGGTGTGTCATCTTGTTCAATGTCCATCAGTTGTAAATCAGTATGATTTTTTACGATTAAAATACTTGAAGCATAAGGTGTTTGTCCTAATTTATGAAAATCAAAACATACACTATTAGCAAGAGACATATATTGCATTTTATCTTGTACGTATTGTAAGGCATTTTTTATATTAGGTTCAAATGAGAGTGGATTTTCTTCGAAATTATAATTATTAAAGAAGCTATAGAATCCGCCCATTGCAGAATCAGCATGGATATAAATAGGCTTTAATTTATATTTTTTCTGTATTGTTTCAGCGCTCTCTTTAATTCTTTTTATATCATCAATGGTAAATGTATCTGTTGACCCCATAGTAGCTAGAATATAGAGGGGGATACCGCCATTTTTAATAACCTGTATCATTTTATTCTCTAAATCTTCTATATCCATAGAATTTGTATATGGATCAGTTTTCACTTTTATTAAGTGATTTGATCCGATGCCAGTTGCTTCAGCTGACTTTAATAAACTATAATGTGCATTTTCAGAAGCAAAGCAATATACATTTTGTGGAGCGCCATGTTCTTTTGCTGATGGGAATTGTTTAGAAATTGCTAAGCGCAAGCTCGAAAATACGCATCCTTGTCCACCCCATGTTGTATAACCACCGCTATTATGCGGATTATAACCAATCAGTTTTGAAAGCATGGATACAACTTTTACTTCTGCTTCAGCTGCCCCTGGACCATATACATCCCAAACACCATTACCATTTAAAAGGGCCATGGTTATTACACCTAATAGTGAAGGTATACTTGGTAGTGGTACAGCGTTAGACAAGTAATATTTATTTGGATAAGGATGACCATTCATAAATTGGTTTAGCTCTTCTATAACCTCAGACATAGTGATTCCAGCTAGTGGAATATGACTTTGGTGAATTAAGCCATTGTAGTATCCTTCGGATTTTTCCTCACATTTACCTAAAGTAGCTCGCTCTTCATTTTTTAATCGGTCAAGATTTTTAATTATTTTCTGCATAGATTCTAATAAAAGTTGTTGTTTTTCTTCATTTCCGTCAACGCTCGGAAATAATTTTAAAATATCTTGCATGCAGTCACTTCTCCTTGTGAAAAACTGGATTTTTATTTTACTTGGTTAAACATAAGGGTATAATAATTTGTAATTGCCCTTTCGAACACTTAGAAATGAGGAGCTATTTAGAAAAAAATGTAATTCCATAGAAGATTATATGAACTATGGAATTTAAAGTAAAGAAAAATTTTTTGATTTATTTTAAAAAAGTAATTTTGAGATAATTAAGTTTCTAAAAATATTTCTGAATTAATTGTTTATTCGGTTTGGATGTTGCCCTAGCATGTATTCAACTAATGTAGTAGATAATTTACTCTAATGTAGAACTATTATAAGGTAGTTGAATATAAGAGCTCAACTACCTTATAAACTGTAGATATTGTTGGAGAAAGAGAAAAAAATAGGGTGGAAGTGTTAAAAATATGTTCTAGTTGAGAAGAAGTAGTAGTATGGATTTGGTAGAAGAATCAGCATAATTTTTGTAGGTGAATAATGATCTGATCAAAGCTTTTTAATGAATTCAATTTCATTATCTAATAATAATGGACGAGTTAAGTGTGAAGAATTTTCTTCAACCTGAGTAGAATTTTTTGCACCAGGAATAGCAACTGAAACGGCTGCGTGACTTAAAACATAACGTAAAGCAACTTGCGCTAAATTTCGATTTGAACGTAAAAGTGAACGTAATTTCTCTACTGTGTTTAAGCTATCTTTAAACCACTTTTCTTTTGGCCAATCTTTTCTTAAATCATCGTCTGGAAATTGAGTTTCATGATTAAATTTCCCAGTTAAAATTCCCATCTTAAGTGGACCTCTTATCACAGCACCTAAATTATGTTTTTCAATATAAGGAAGGATATCTTTTTCAGGTTCTTTATTCAAAATACTATAATCGAATTGTACGACATCTAAATCATTATTCTGATTAAAATGTTTTATATAATCTAAATCATTAGTAGAAACGCCAACAGCTCTCACTTTTCCAGATTTTTTTAAGGTTTGGAAAGCTTGTAGAAAGGCTTCTGTTTCTTCAGGTTTATCCCACCAAATATGACAAAAGTACACATCTATATAATCCGTTTTAAGTCGTAGTAAACTAGCCTCAAACGCATCAATGATCTTTTGAGGATCTCCATAAACGGCTGGTTGATTGGGGTCATAATGATGACCAATTAAACCACCTTTTGTAGAAAGGATTATATCTTTCCTGCGATTATTTATAGCTTTTGCAACGAGTGTTTCACTATGACCTAGTCCATAAACGTCAGCAGTGTCAATAAAATTAACCCCTAAGTCGATTGCTTTCTCAATTGCATCAATGGATTCATTATCTTTTACTGTTCCCCATTCATCTCCACCAATTGCCCAAGAACCGAACCCTACCCTACCTCTGAGACTATTAATCCCGTGTTACCTAATAATCTATATTCCATTATGTACGGACTCCTCCTTTACAGTTTATTTTATTAGAAATATATATAGTGGCCAGTTGGAATATTCTTGAATTTATTTTCGGAGTATAAATTAGGCTATTTCCTTTAATAAAATATGTAAGATTACTGTATAAAAAGAAATTAGAATTATTAGTGAAATGATTTTTTATGCTCGAATTGAATAAAAGTATAAACTTTTACGGCATAGATATGAATTTTATTCATAATTTTAATAACTATACATTAAGTGAATTAAATGTTGAATTTAGTCGGAATATATATATTTACAAATCGCAGAATCTGTACATATAGTTGTAAATGTAAATATTATCCGCTTTTAAATATTTATAAAAGGAGAAATTCATATGAAAGAAATACAAAAGCAATATGAAATTGTAGAAGAATTTGATGCAACAGTAGGGCAAGAAGCATTATGGATAGCTCATCAAATGGAATTAGAAAAAGGAATGAACAATGAACCCATCATCATAAAGCTAAAAGGAAGTCTTCAAATAGAGACCTTAAGGAAAGCGCTTACTTTAATAGTGCAATCTCATCCGGCGCTACGTACACTATTTATTAAGAGGGACGAAAAAATTAAACAATTCATTCAAAAGAGTATAGATTTTGATACACCAATTAAGGATTTAACTGCTTTTAAAAACACAAAACAAAAATTTATTTTTAAAAAATTTTTAGACTCTATTGTGAATGAGAAATTTAATTTAGAAGAAGGGCCTTTGTTTAAATTCCACATCATTAAATTGTGTGAAGATGAATTTATTTTACATATGATTTTTCATCACATTATTTATGATGGATGTAGTTTAGGAATTTTTATCCAACAATTGTCTCATACGTATTGTGAATTACTTCAAGAAAATACGGGTTTAGTATTAGAATCTCCTTATAAGAGCCTTGTAGAATTTGAGGAAGGTTTTATTGACAGTGCAATATATAGAGAAGGATCATCCTATTGGAAAGATTATTTACAAGGTGAATTACCTCCTACAGAGTTTCCTGCTACTATTAATAAAATGAATGAACCGATATATACGAACGAAAATATAAGCAAGAATATTGATGCCGATCTGTTTTATCAAATACAATGTTTTGCTAAAAAAAATAATATAAGTATTTATCGAGTAATGTTAAGTACTTATTGTACCTTACTTCATCAAATGACAAATGCTGAAGAAATTATTGTAGGTATTCCAATTAATACTAGACCACAAACGGAAGGAGGGAATGCTTTTGGTTATTTTGTTAATACATTACCTATACGTATAACAATAGAAAAAGGTGATACATTTAAGAGAATACTTAACAAGGTGAATAAATCTGTTCATTTGGCTATTAAGTATAAACATAATCCATATTCACATATAGTAAGAGATTTAAATCTAAATAATAATACACATCATAATATGATTTATTCAACAGCATTTAATACGGTAAGGATACCTCAATTGAAAATTCCCGATATTGAGTCCACAGTTTTAACAGATTGTAAAAGAGTAAATCCTTTTAACATGACATGGAGAATAATGAGATATGAAGGGGAAACAGAGAATAAAATTGAGGTTGACTATAATTCAGCATTATATAAACCAGATAGTATGAATGATTTAGTTGAAAGATATATATATTTGTTACAAAAACTAATGAAGAATGTGAACGAACCTATCCATTCATTGGATTTACTTTTAAAAAAGGATCATCGTTTATACAAAGATATAAACTCAAATACTCTTGCATATCCTAATTCAAAAACATTAGATCAATTAATTGATCTACAAGCATTAAAATCGCCAAATCAAATAGCGATTTCAATGGGGGATAAATCGATTACCTATTATGACTTGCAGCAAAGGTCAAATCAAATTGCGAATTATTTACGTGAAAATGATATAAAAAAGGGACAGCGTGTAAGTATTACTATGGTGAGAGAAATCGATACAATTGTATGGATTCTAGGCATACTAAAATCAGGTGGAGTTTATGTACCAATCGATCCAAAGTTTCCTGAAAAAAGAATAGAATTTATATTAAAAGATAGTGAAAGTCAAATGATTATTACAAAGAAAGAATTCAGGGGATTAATTGAAAGTTTTGCGATTCCTACAATTTTTTTAGAGGATTTTCATTACACTAATTCTATAGAAAATATTGCGTCTACACATAACATAGAAGATGCTGCGTATATTATCTACACGTCAGGTTCAACAGGTTTACCAAAAGGAGTCGTTGTACCACATAGAGGAGTAATTAATTTATCATATTCATTAATGAATCAATTTAATTTAGACAAAAATGATGTATTTTTACAATTTGCAACAATGATTTTTGATGCCTCCATTATGGAAATGTTTCCGATTTTATTATGCGGAGGAAGAATGCATGTAATTTCTGAAATGGAAAAATGTTCTGCAGAGGAGTTTATAAATGTAATTAACAAGAATGGTATTACATATGTTCTCTTACCAACTGCGTTTTTTAAATTAATAGCTGATATGTCAAAAGAAATGTTACTGAAATTAAATTCTTTAAAATGTGTATTTGTAGGAGGGGAAACATTACCTGCTGAATCAGTTCGTAAATGGCAAAGTAAAGTAGGGTTAATGATTCCAGTTCTTAACGCATATGGTCCTACTGAAGCCACTGTATGTACAACCATTTATGAAGTAAATCATGAGTTAAAAGAAGAAAGTTCTAATATCCCAATAGGTAAACCAATTGCTAATAGTAAAGTTTTCGTGGTCAGTCCGTTTAACACGCTATGTCCGTCAGGAGTAGTAGGTGAGTTATTCATTGGTGGTGATGGTGTTGCCAAAGGATATATAAATCAAAAGAAAAAAACAGAAGAGGCATTTATTTCTTTCGAAAAATCATATAATCGCCATAAAAAAATATATCGTACTGGGGACTTAGTACGTCTTTTACCAAATGGCAACTTAGAATTTATCGGAAGGAAAGATAATCAAGTAAAACTACGTGGGTATCGAATTGAGCTTGATGAAATAGAAAGGGCATTATTTAAACACCCAGAGGTAAAAGATGCAGTAGTAGTAACTTATCAAAATGACAAAATTGCTATCTTTTATGTATCAAAAGACAATACAGAGATAAAACAAGAGAACTTAAAAACATTCTTAAGTGAAAGATTACCAGATTTTATGATGCCAAATTATATATTTCATCTTAAAACATTTCCATTATCACCAAGTGGTAAGATTGATAGAAAAAAATTAGAATTACAAATCCCATCTTTACTTGAAAATATGCAAAATCAATATATACCACCAATAAGTGGCACAGAAAAAAGGTTGGAAAAAACATGGTCAGAGATTTTAAATTTAGGGAAATATAGAATCAGTAGAGATGACGACTTTTTTAAACTTGGGGGACATTCATTAATTGCTGTGCAAGTATTAAATCAAATTCAAAAAGAGTTTCATTTGAAAATAGAAATTAGAGATATTTTTGAGCATACAACAATTGCTAGTCTATCTGCTTACATCGATAAATTAATGGAAGTAAATCATGATAGGGAAGAACAGAAGATGCAAATATTAAAAGTTGCAGATAAGGAAAGTTACCAGTTATCAAGTGCTCAAAAAAGAATCTGGTTTTTAAATAAATCAAACGCTATTAATAGAGTATACGATACACCACTACACATATATATCGAGCCGAGTTTGAAAAAAGATATTTTACAGGACGGCATAAGGTTTTTAGTTGAACGACACGAGATGCTGCGAACAGTGTTTATTGAAAGAAATGGGGAGCCTAGACAAGTCATCTTAAACTCAATAGCGATTGACCTGATTCACGATGAGATTGAACACATGTCTAAAAAAGAACAACAAGAATATATACGTACAACAATAAATCAAACGGATCGTACTCCATTTGATTTAGAAAAGGGCCCTCTTTTTAGGATTAGGATTTTTAATCTGAATAAGAGAAAGTCTTATTTATATATCAATTTACATCACATTATTACAGATGAGTGGAGTGTAAGGAATTTATTAGATGAATTAATGAAGGTATATAGTGCCTTTGCTAAACGTAGAAATCCCGAGTTGCCAACTATCTCTAATCGATATGTAGATTATGCTGAGTGGGAACAGGAGCAGTTGAATTTAGGTCAGTGGGATACGGAAAAATCTTATTGGATGGCCGAACTTACGGCGCCTCTTCCTATGCTAAATCTTCCTTTAGATTTTAGTAAGAATCATCAAAGTACAAATAAAGGTACAGTATTTGAAATGAAGTTAGATAATAAAATGAAAGCGTCTTTGAAACAAGTATGTGAACAAGAGAATGTTTCTATGTATATGCTATTTTTGGCAGCGTATATTCAATTGTTACATTATCTCACGGATCAAAAAGATATTATTGTAGGTACACCGGTGGTTGGAAGGAATCATCAAGAATTTGAACAAATACAAGGATTTTTTGTAAATACCTTAGCGATTAGAACACAATTAAATGATGTGAAAAATTTAACACAGCTATTACAAGTAGTGAGAGAAAAATGTTTGAATTCTTTCCAAAACCAATCGTACCCATTTGATAAAGTAATTGAACAAATAAATCCTGATAGAAGCTTTGGAAATAACCCGATCTTTTCTACTATGTTTAGTTATCAGAAAGATATTCTGCAGCAACAGGATGCGTACAAGCTTCAATTGTTACCTAATAAACAAGATATTAGTAAGTTTGACATTTCTTTAGCTGTTGAAGAAGGATTGGATTATGTAGGGATTTCATTTGAGTATGATATTAATCTTTTCAAGGAAGAGTCAATTAATAGGTTTACTCAAAATTTACTTACTATACTGGATGCATTTATTCATCAACGAACAGTAGCGTATGAGAATCTTTCATTTCTATCACAGGAAGAAGAATCTCTATATAAAAAGGTAAATCATACAGAAAGACCATATCCTTATTTTCAAAATATACAAGAGCAATTCTATATGCAAGTAGATAAACAACCCGATCGGATTGCTATAGCGACTGCAACGGAATCTTTAACATATAGGCAATTAAATATGAGCTCTAATCAAGTAGCTCAACATTTACTCGAAAAAGGTATAAAAAGAGGTGATAAGGTAGCCATATTTTTAGATAGAAGTATGAATAGTATCGTTTCAATGCTTGGAATATTAAAAGCTGGTGCTGCCTATATACCCATTGATGTAAAATACCCTGAGGATAGAATAAATTATATAGTTCGTGACAGTGAGGCATGTAGAATTATAACGAGTAACAAATACAAAGGTCATTTGAATGTAAGTGATTATAAGGTTTCAATAATAGAGGATATATATCGTACGACTATAAATGATGATGTGAAAATTTTAAATAAACCAGATGACTTGGCATATGTAATTTATACTTCAGGATCAACAGGAAAACCAAAAGGTACATTATTAACGCATAAAGGAGTATTAAATTTAGTTGAATGGAGAAATGAAGTATTTGAGATTTCTCCAAATGATAAAGTAACACAGTTTTATTCCCATAGTTTTGATTCTTCTGTATCGGAAATTTTTTCTACCTTGTTAAATGGGGCGGAACTATATGTATTAAGTGATGAACAGCGCTATTCAACTGTCGCATATGCTCAAGCCATTCAAGAAACACAAGCAACTATTTCTGACATACCAACAGTATTTTTCAATGAATTATCGACTTCATTAATTAAACTGGATAGCGAAAAGATACGTTCTTTAAGATTTATAATAATGGGAGGGGAAGCTGCATCAACAAATGCCATTACAAGTTGGCAAAATACTTTTAAAAACCAATTACAGCTGGTAAATGAGTATGGCCCTACTGAAGCAACTGTCTCAGCAATGTATTATTTCATACCAGTCTTAGAAGATGAAAATAATCTTTTAGGAAGCATACCGATTGGTATTCCAATTTCTAATACAAAGGTTCATATATTGAATTCATATATGCAACATTGTCCGGTAGGGGGCATGGGTGAATTATATATTGAAAGTGTAGGATTGGCCCAAGGGTATTGGAAGCAGGAAGAGAAAACAAAACAGGCATTTATTTCAAACCCATTTTCAGAAGACAATAGCAAAAGATTATACCGAACTGGTGATTTAGCAAGATGGTTACCAAATGGAAATATAGAATTTATGGGAAGAAAAGATAAGCAGGTTAAAATTAGAGGGCACAGGATTGAATTAGGAGAAATAGAAGATGCAATGTTACAACTTGAGGGGATAGGTCAGGCTGTGGTAACACAAACGAAAGATGGAATGTTACTGCAAGCTTATTATAAAACAGTGGACGGTATAGGGATAGAGAAAAATAAGCTAGTTTTACATTTATCAAATGTATTGCCAGAATATATGATCCCTAAATATTACTCTCATGTGTTAGAAATACCAATAACGGCGAATGGGAAAATTGATTTTGAAAAACTACCAGAAATAGAGTTTGATTATGAGCAAAATGATGAGTGTAAACTTAAACCTCAAACTAAAGTGCAAAAAAACATTGCAAAGGTATGGTCTGAAGTTCTAAACGTAAAATCTATAGGTTTAAAAGATGATTTCTTTAATTTGGGTGGACATTCTTTAAAAGTTATGCCGGCATTAGTCAAATTAAAACCGTTATACCCTAACTTAAAAATTCAAGATTTCTTTAAGTATAGAACAATAAAAAAATTAGCCTCTCATATTGAAGAGATGGAAGATATGTCGTCCAAGAAAGAGAAAAATATGAGTGTAGCATGTATGGAAAATGAAACGAAAACGACTTCTGTTTATGAAAGAACTAAATTAGAAGAATGTGAGTTAGATATGGTGAACTATCCAAAAACAGTTTTCCTTACAGGGGCAACAGGATATTTAGGAGCACATATTTTGGAAAGGTTATTACAGTTGCCATCTACGACTATTTACTGTTTAGTAAGAAAAAATGAGGATCAAGTAATTGGTGCAAAGTTAAAAGAAAGGATGGATTTTTATTTTGGTAAAGAAATCCTCCAAAAGTTGAAGGAGAGAGTAGAATTAATTGAAGGAGATTTATCCTTGATGAATCTAGGTCTAGATTCAAAGCAATTGGATCATTTAAAGAATAGGGTAGAGTCAATTATACATTGTGGTGGAGAAGTTAGACACTATGGAGAACGTGAGCATTTTCAAAAGGTAAATGTTCAGTCTACAAAATACTTATTGGAATTAGCTAAGAACACAAATGCACGTTTTCATTATATATCGACTTTAAGTGTAGTAGGTCAGGCTGAAAGCGATCCAAAAGAATTTGAATTCTTTGAGTCTAATTTTGATAGAGGGCAAAATTTAGATAATGTGTACTTAGAAAGTAAGTTTCAAGGCGAGAAAATGGTCAGAGAAGCAATGGAAAAAGGAGTTCGTACCACGATATATCGTGTGGGGAATTTAGTGGGTAATTCTAAAACAGGTAAATTTCAATACAATATAAATGAAAATGCATTTTATAGATTATTAAAAGGGGTATGCCTATCTAGCGTAGCGCCTGAAATCAATACGTATGTAGATTTAACGCCTGTAGACTATGGAAGTTTAGCTATTACTGAATTATCCTATAAGGCCAATACAGTAAATAAAACCATGCATATTTGTAATCCCAATCAACTTAAATGGGACCAATTTATAAATGTTTTACAAGATTTTGGATACGATATTATGTTAATGAAACAAGAAAAGTATATAGAGAAGTTTTTTAATACGAATCTAACTACTGATGAACAGAAAGCTTTAGAGCTCATAATGCCTTTATTAGAATCTGTAGAAGAGCTATCAGTAGCTATACCATCTTGTTTATACACGCAAGGATACTTAAAGAATGTACATTGTTTAGAACCGAATCAAGAGTATATCAATTTGTTATTAAATTATGCTATGAGTATCGAGTTTTTACCAACCATTAAAGAACCAATATTGCTATAGAATATACCATCGATTTTGAACAGATTGGTTTATAAATATGAAGTTTTGAATATTTGTTTACTTTCTCTTATTATTTGGAAAAGTAAAAAGAACTTGTAGTTTTGTCTACAAGTTCTTTTCGATTAAAAGGTTTATACATTTAGTTGGTTGGATAATATTTCAATTCTTCATATTACTAACAGAAGAAATTAACCATGACAAAAAATTCTTTTCAATAAGAGAAAAAATACAATTTTATATTAAGACCAAATCCATCGATCATTAGTTAATGCTTGAGAATCATTAACTTTTTCAATCTCATCTGTTATCGACCACTCATTACTTCTTTCAGCGTTCGCCATATGAACTTTAACCTTTTCACCTACATTAAATTTCTGCCCGTGTGTTAAATAAACTGTAACATTACGTTTACTTCCGTCATTTCCAGTATATTGAACAATTACATAATTATATTCTTCTATTCCAGATTTAAACTTATCTACTTTTGTAACATGTCCTATTTCATATTCGTATGCAAAAACATGTTTTAAATAACTTCCCTGGTGTAATGTATCAGTACCTTGAACCTTTTCAATTGACTCTGCAATCATATAGTCCGTAAAATTACGCATCATTGCACCAGTAGCTTTTATTTGATCACCAACTTTTACATTTGGTGTAGAGTTTAAATAGATACTAATAGGTTCTGAATACTTTGTTGACTCAACAGAGATAACATTATCAGTAACCTCAACTACACGCCCTTCAATTGTTGATAAATTTGACTCGATAGAAGCTGCACTTGCTTTTGTTACTTCTAATCCTGGTATGTGCCTGCAAGAGCTGCAATTCCTAATGCACCAGCTAAAATGATTTTTTTCATACCTTATAACATCTCCATTCCGATTGTATTTAAATGTGTAGTTAGGTTTAATTCGTAAATAACTTTCTTATATCACCCAACATGTAATCATTATAGTTACATTAAGAATGATTATCAACTACAATTAAAATGTAATTTTGCATAATAATAAATCTTGATTTAATAATTTATCATTCAAATTGAAGTAAGTTCATCGGTAAGAGGGAATGAAGATAATAACTTTGATTATATTTTAGTAGCAGAAAAATATTAAAACTAGTAAATTTAAAGGCCATCCAAATGGGTGGTTTCTTGTTTTTTATGAAATATTTGCCCAAAGTAGAAACTCATACGAACTAGTAAGGTATAAGTGGGAAATGTAAATATGGAAGGTGTTTGAGGTAATTTTACATAAGAAAATAATATTTTTTTCATTATGAGAAAATGCACCATATGCAGGTTGATTACATATCTAGGACTTCCATTTACATAGAAATCCTATTTTGAAAAAAAGCAATGAAGGAAGTTAAATTAAATCCTCAAGATAAGGAAATAAGGGTACCTATGACAGATCCTAAATGGTCTAAGGAAGACGAATGGGTCAAAATGGCCCATAATGTAAATGGTGTGGAAATGCATTATGTTAAAAATACAAAAACTGGTGAATTTGATGATTTTAAATTTAAAGATAAAAAATAAGGGGCGTTTATTATGAAAGTAACTTGTTTGTACAACACTGGAGATTATCTAGCAAAGGAAACCGAGGAAATATTTAACTTAGTTATTGAAAAGAAGTATATTGTTTATGGCATATGCAAGTTACAAAGTGGTGAGTTGACATATTTAATTTTAGGAGAACGTGAAAATATGCCATCATGGTATCCAGCAGAATTATTTAAAATATCCGATGCGTTACAACCTATAGAATGGTATTGTGGAGAACACAGACATGTCAAAGATACAACTATAGATTATATATGGGGATATAAAGAGTTAGCCTTGGATGATACACATGCTCTTGGTTTAATAGAAAGAGAGAATAAAGATATGGAACTATTTTTAAAGCGTAAAGCTGAAATTGATGAATTTGAAGAATTGTAATAGTAAATGAATTTTTTAACTTATAAAAAGCGTAGAAATTAAAAATTTCTACGCTTTTTTGTACATAACATTTAGATAAACAGCTTGTTTTTTGAAAAAGTTGAAGATGGTATTTATATTGGCAAGAATATCTATTACAATGGACCCTATATAAAAAAAGTAGTTGCAAGTGCAACTACTTTTTTTCACAAAAACATTATTATGCATATAACACCTTTAGCGTAGACTTGCGCTTAAGGGTACTTGGGAATAAACTATGAAATTGTTACCATAAGTACCGTGTCTTGAAAATGAGGAAGAAATTGAACCGTTCCAACTTTTGTAGGTAGATCCAGATGTATCTGCTCTTAGAAGTACGTTTGAAAAGCTAGCCTGGCTAAAAGAATTACGTCCAGCATCTTCAACACCCTGAACCATTTTTACTGGTTCGTATTGAGAAAATGAGCCATATACAGGCTGATTTGCATATCTAGGGCTTCCATTTACATACATAGTAACCGTACCATTTCCGTTATTAATTATTTTAAGGTTTACCCGATCACCATCTTTAATTGATGTATCATATTGTGTGTTCCAATACTTACTGTTTTGACCTGATTCATTATATCCTGAATTAAGAAATACTTTATATCCACTTGGTGTTTTTGAAATACCACCCTCAACTTTAGATGCTCCAATACCTAAATACCAATTAACATATCCATCTTTAACAACAACTGATTTTGGTAGATTTATATCAGCTGTAATCCCGGTATAACTACTATTTGTAACACTTTTTACAGCACCTTCTGTAGCTGCAAAACTAGTAGTTGAAAACATTGATAGAGAAATTAGAAGTGAACCAACTAGATACATCATTTTTTTCTTACTTTTTCTAAATACTTGATTCATTTTAGATCTCCATATTTTAAATTATTAAATTGTATGGAAAGTTGGCCAACTAACTATAACTTACAAATTAAAGATATATCAGGTTTCATTTAATGTATATATTTTCCTGTTATAAGTCATTGAAATGTCAAATAAATTTGTTCTTTTATATTTATCAATATAGATGGAGTTGACAGAATAAAGTGGTATGTCTATTTAAATGTAAGAAGATTTTGTTAAAAATCCTATAAAAACCTATAAATGTATTGAGGATAATATGTACTAAGATTCATTTAGGAGTAAGGAATATGGAATGAATATAAGGGAATGTTTCAATGGGTAGATCTGAAATATTTAGAAATAGATTAAAAACAAAGGAAATAAATGAATAGTTTTTGTTAAGGAATTCATTGAAATAGTTCGTAGATGAAGGGGAATATATGATTTAAAAGACATGGATTTCCTATATAAAAGAAGAAAGGGGATCCAGCTATGGGAAATACAAATACAAAATCAAAGTTAGATAGTGCATCTATTGAAGGGGTAATGGAGGCATTAAAAGATGAAAATGAATGTTTACGTATGGAAATCGATTATTTAAAGAAGTTAGAGGACTTCGTTCAAAAAGAGATGGAATTGCAGAACAAGACAAAGCAAAAGTAATTTATCTTAAAGAGTTCAAAAGTATGGATTATTTTAAGACAGAATTAGCTAACTATATAGGTTATTACAATCATAAAAAGAATTAAGGTACATTTAAAAGGAATGAGCCCAGTATAATACCGGACTCACATTCAGACGGCCGCTTAATTTTTTGTTTAACACTTTGGGAACAGTTCATCATAGGCGATTGATTGTTGACTTGCTAAGATTAGTGATTGTTATTCTTTAACTGATCTTAAATTACGTTAGTTTAAGTATTGAGAGTAAAAGAATAGGAATAGAAAAATTAATGTTTTGCTAAATAATCTATTAAAGAAACTTAAAGGAATAACAAGTTCTCCTATTGTAAGGATTTTAAGTTTATCCTTATTTAGTCCTTTTATTAATTCTTTTAATGTTTGGAAGTTTATTTTATTAACGAAAGACCAACTTGGCACAGCTTTTGTATCTGAACCTATTTTGAAAACGATATGAATACTATGTGCATGAAAACCGCTTATTATTAAAATAAGCATAAATCCTAAAATAATGAACCAAGTCATTTTTCAACACCTCCTTTGAGTATCTAATATTAAGATATTAAAACCGTTGAGAAAGTGTGCTGTTGTCCATGAAAAATATTGAGAATTTGTTGAGGGAATATTGAAAATGTTGCAATGCGATTGATTGTAGGAGAGTTAGAGTTAATAATGCTTGTCAGATTATATGCGTGAAAAAAGGAAATAGGAAATAGGAAAGAGAACAGTTGCGTAGACTGTTCTCTTAAGGAGCGGAAGTGCTGAACATTTTCAATGACAATGATTCAAGCCTTCCGTTAATAGTATGTGCTTATATTTATCATTTTAGCCAAGAAGATTCCTTCCTCAAGGAGTGTGTGAAGGGCAACAGCCCAGGAGTAGGTGGGAGATGAATTGGCTTCGAACAAGGGATGGCAGGAAGCCATCTTAATTGTTCGACATATAGAAAGTGTTACTTTACTATCTATCGAATGTACGTTTGGTTTATAATAGTTATATACCGAAATGGAGGTGAATGAAATGATGATTAATAAAGCCTATAAGTTTCGTATCTATCCAAATCAAGCACAAGCAATTCTAATCAACAAAACGATTGGTTGTTCCCGCTTTGTATTCAATCATTTCCTATCCTTATGGGATCACGCATACAAAGAGACAGGGCAAGGCTTGACCTATGGTACATGCTCTGCCAAACTCCCTGCCATGAAGAAAGATTTTGTTTGGCTCAAAGAAGTGGATAGTATTGCGATTCAGTCGTCTGTTCGCAACCTTGCGGATGCTTATACGCGCTTTTTCAAAAAACAAAACAGCGCCCCGCGCTTTAAATCTAAGAAGAACAACGTACAATCTTATACCACAAAACAAACAAATGAAAATATTGCCGTTGTAGGGAACAAAATAAAGTTGCCGAAACTAGGCCTTGTTCGATGTGCCAAAAGTCGTGAAGTAGAGGGACGTATTGTAAGTACCACTGTTAGACGAAGCCCTTCTGGCAGATATTTTGTGTCACTATTAGTTGAAACAGAAGTACAAGAACTTCCGAAAACACATTCTTACATTGGAATAGATGTAGGACTAAAAGATTTCGCTATTTTGTCAGATGGAAAACCCTATAAAAATCCGAAGTTTTTCCGATCATTAGAAGATAAGTTGGCGAAAGCACAGCGTGTTCTTTCTAGAAGAATGAAAGGATCTTCTCGGTGGAATAAACAACGAGTCAAGGTAGCTAGAATTCATGAATACATATCAAATGCTAGAAAAGATTACTTGGACAAAATCTCAACCGAAATCATCAAAAACCACGATGTTATCGGTATAGAGGATTTGCAAGTATCGAATATGTTAAAGAATCATAAGTTAGCAAAAGCAATTAGTGAGGTATCATGGTCACAATTTCGAACTATGTTGGAATATAAAGCAAAATGGTATGGCAAACAAGTCATTGTCGTATCGAAAACATTTGCTTCCAGCCAATTATGTTCTTGTTGTGGATATCAAAATAAAGACGTTAAAAATTTAAACCTAGGTGAATGGGACTGTCCTTCTTGTCGTATACACCATGATAGGGATATTAACGCAAGTATCAATATAAAGAATGAAGCGATAAGGCTTCTAACCGCAAGGACTGCGGGGTTAGCCTAATCAATTAGAGTTCGATAGAACTCTTTACTTAGGAATCCCTCACTTCTAAACAAAGTGAAAGTGGGGGTAGTTCAAAATTCATACAAGAAAGGCAGCTATAAAAAATAGCCGCCTTGCCTCAGGGAGAATTCAAGAAAATTAGAGATTCATTATGGATACAGATTGGCTATTACCAATTTATTTATATTATTAGCAGGGGTTCAATAAATTATTCATAAGTTAAGATCTTACTTCATTGTAGGATGAGTGACATGCAAAGTAAAAAGAGCACTTTTTAAAAGTGCTCTTTTTAAGGTGTGTATTAGGACTTGAAAGAGGCATCAATGAAATGTAGAAGGAGATATCTCTATACAACATATGGAGGTACTATGGAAGGGTGACGATAAAAAATAAAGGAGATAATTCTTTTTAGCGACTTAAGATGTAGTCAATTGTATTACATAATTTTATGAGTAATATTGTAGTGTCTTGCATGTGGATATTAAATGTCTAATAATCAAATTAGTCAAATACTTTTCTACCGGTGCTTTATCAAGGTTGATTAGCTCGTAAGTATGAAGCGTTACGCTATAAGATAGAAATACTTACAAATTTTAAAAGAATTCCATTTGTGTACCAAGAAGCAAAATATATTTATGATAAAATATAGAAAAAGATGATTAAGAAGGGACAATTAAAGTGAAACCAACAATTTATGATGTTGCGGAAAAAGCAGGTGTATCAATAGCAACTGTATCCAAGGTAATTAATCAAACTGGGCGTATTAGTGAAAAAACAATAAACAAAGTAAATCAGGTAATGGATGAACTAGATTACCAGCCAAGTAGTGTAGCGGCAGCGTTAACAGGTAAAAAAACATATGCAATTGGGGTACTTGTCCCAGATATCTCAAATCCTTTTTTTGCTGAAGTAGCAAGAGCGTTCGAAAATAGTGCACGAGAATCAGGGTATACACTCATTTTATGTAGTACAGACCATCAAACAAAACGTGAGCATGAATACATTGATTTACTATTTAAAAAGCAAGTAGATGGCATTATTATTGCGACGGAGCTAAATGATTATAAACTTGTAAAAAAAATCGTAAATCGAGATTTACCACTTGTACTATTCACTGTAGACCATCCTTCTATCACGACTCACGTGGTGGCAACTGATGATATGAGGGGAGGCTATCTAGCTGGGAATTATCTAACGCAGAAAGGTCATACATCGCTAACGATTATGATGGAGAAGGATAGAAAAAGTAGCTTAGGGAGATTGACTGGTTTCAAACAAGCTCTTACGGATTCAGGAATTTCATTAGATGACGATGCTATCATTAGCTGTTATTCGACTGTGGAAGATAGCAAACGTGCAAGTAAAGAGTTACTTAATTTACCTAACAGACCTACAGCGGTTTTTGCTTGTACAGATTTGATTGCTATATGCCTTATGAATGAAGCAAGAAAACAAGGGCTTTCAATTCCAGAAGATTTATCAATTATCGGATTTGATAATACAATCTATGCTGAGATTGCAGATCCAGGGTTAACAACAATTGAACAGCCAATTAAACAAATGGCAGCCTGTACGTTTGAACAACTGCTAAAAACGATGGAAATGAAGGAGCATGCTAAGCAAAAAATTACAATTATTCCTCAGTTAGTAGAGCGATCCTCAGTAAAGGATATTACATGATAGATTTTTTATAAGCCTATTTGAATGTAACAAAAGAAGGTCATCGTAACTAAGTATAGTTAGGATGACCTTCTTTTATATATAGGATTTATACAGAGAATTGCTCACCGCTTTTCGTATTTAAATCCTGCTTCATCTCATTTTCCTTTGGAATAGTAAGGAAATGAGTTAAAAATGCGCCAAAGAAGTACAAGCCAGCAAAAATCCACATCACGCCGCCTACACCTAATGGGCCGATGAATGCAGTTACAACTAATGGCCCAACGAATGCTGATAAACCTGAACCTAAATTTAAGACAGACATTGCAGCTCCTTTATTTTCAGGAGATAAAGATGGGACTAATGCTGTAAGAGGTACATAACCGGCAAGTGTTGCTCCATAGCAACAGGCAACAAATAATATAGCCCAATAATTATGCCCTACCATTTGTGGTACATAATAGAGTGCAAGAGTTACAATTCCGCAACCGACTCCTCCAAACCATTTAATCGTATTTACCCAGCCAAACTTGTCTCCAACGATACCAAAAATAATATTAAACACCATATTTACAAAAAATAGAGTACCCCAAATTTGTAGCCATTCCGTCATCGTAAAATTATACTTCATCATGTAAGTAGGCAGGAAAACAACAAATCCAAACTGAGCGGCCGAGTTTATAATTTTAACAATGCCCCCAATTCCAACTTTAGGATTTTCAAATGCAATGGTAATGCCCTTTAGTAATTCACTTGATTTGTTAGCGCTTACGATTTGTGCTTTAAATCTGTCCTTATTTACAACAATAGAGAATAATCCCCCGACGACAACAAAAATTAAGGCGCTCCATAAAGTAGCGATTTCTCCGATTTTAGGAACCATATAGCTAGAATAAAAGGCCCCGATAACACTCAGTCCAAGCTGGAATACGAACCAAAACCAGCCAACTGCTCTTGAAAGCATTTGTTGAGGTGTACTGTAAGATACCCAAACTAGAAAAGAATAAGCAAATAAGGGATAACCAAACCCTCGTAGGGCATAGCAAATTAATATTACGGGATAATTCATATGTTGAATTCCTATACCGATGAATCCGATTGAACCTAAAATGAATGATACTAAACCAAACGTCATGACTTTTCTTGGTCCCCACATTTGTACAAATACCCCTGAAAACCAAGAAGAAGCAGATACAGTAATTCCGTAAATAGTAAACAAGAAAGCAGCGTGTTCTAGCGTTAGTCCTTTTTCAACGAGATAAGGGGATAACCATCCCTGTTCTAAACCATCCCCAATCATAAAAACAATAATCCCTATGTATCCCCAAGTTAAATTAGAAGGGATCCCAATCCTGTCCATAAATGTTTTGTTTGAACTAATAGCGTTCATTCTCCCACCACCGATAAGTTATTTTTGGTTAAGCGCTTAATTCTTTTTGATAAAAAAAGTATACGCTTACATCGTGAGGTCGTCAATTTAATTTTTTGACAATTTACAACTTTCTTTTATAGAGGCATTCTATTTACTTATTGGACAATAAAATAATAGTGAGTATGAAAAGAAAGAAATACCTTATAGATGGGGGTTACTATTTAAAAGGCTTGGTTTTCTTTGTTATATCAGTATTCTAAAAGAATATATTTATAGCTTTTTAGATTATTTATTTCTAATTATTATTCTTTATTTTTATGTAATACGTTTATTGAAGGAACTTAAAATTCGGATGAAAAGGTAAGTATTCAAAAAAATAAAAATGTTTTCAATTTAGAATCAAGTGTGTATAATGAAGAAAAATAGGGAAAGCGCTTAACTTAAATAATTACGCTAAACCTTATAGACTTTCATTTTTTTCTTAAATTTAAATAAAGAGGGAGAAATCATATGAATGTTTTAACGATTGGAATTATTGGGGCTGGACGAATTGGGAAACTACATGTTGATAACTTGCAGCTTATGCCACAAGTAAAAATTAAAGCGGTTTCAGATGTAGTGATTAGTCATTTAGAAAAGTGGGCTGAGGATAAAGGGATTTCCACTCTGACTACAAACTATCAGGATTTATTAGCAGATCCAGAAATTGATGCTGTATTCATTTGTTCACCAACAAATACACATGCGCAAATTATTAAAGAAGCGGCTCTTGCGAAAAAACATATTTTCTGTGAAAAGCCTGTTAGTTTCTCAGTAGAAGAAACATTAGATGCATTAGAAGTAGTAAAAGAACAAGGCGTATCTCTTCAAGTAGGTTTTAATCGTCGTTTCGATCCTAACTTCAGAAAAGTCTATGATCTTATTCAACAAGGAGAAGTGGGACACCCACATATTTTAAAAATTACGTCTAGAGATCCACAACCGCCAAGTATTGAATATGTTCGCTCTTCAGGTGGATTGTTTATGGATATGATGATTCATGATTTTGATATGGCTAGGTATGTGATGAATAGTGAAGTTGTTGAAGTATTTGCATATGGCACAACATTAATTGATCCATCCATTCAGGAAGTAAATGATGTTGATACAGCAATAGTCACATTGAAATTTGCGAATGGAGCTTTAGGCGTAATTGATAATAGCCGCCAAGCTGTTTATGGATATGATCAGCGTCTTGAAGTATTTGGTGAAAAAGGGGCGGTCACTGCGGATAATTGTTGCCCGACAACAGTACAAGTTTCAAAAACAGAAGGTGTTGTAAAAGATAAGCCGCTTTATTTCTTCTTAGAGCGCTACACGCAGGCTTACATTGAAGAAGTAACACAATTTACAAAGTCAATTATAGAAGGACAAGCTGTTATTTGCAGTGGTAATGATGGGTTACAGGCAGAAAGAATTGCGAAAGCTGCGAAGGAATCATTACTAACAGGAAAACCTGTTCAAATTGAACATAAACAGCCTGCATTAAATCAATAAAGAGAGCGCTTACTTCTAGATAGATAAAGAGTTATGAATAGTAGGTTTATAAAAAATATGAACCATATCATTCACTCTTTCATAAAGCATGGGAGGTAGAAACAATGAATCCACTTATTTTTAAAGAAGATTGTCCATTAGACCTAATTGCAGTTGGACGTTTATGCGTTGATTTAAATGCCAATGAAACACAACGTCCTATGGAAGAAACAAGAACGTTTACTAAGTATGTGGGGGGATCTCCTGCGAATATCGCAATTGGTGCGGCGCGTCTTGGCTTACAAACAGGATTTATCGGTAAAGTTTCCGATGATCAAATGGGCCGCTTTATTACAGGATACTTAAAGGATAACAATATTAATACGGATCAGATATGTATTGATCGTACTGGTGCGGTGACAGGTTTAGCTTTCACAGAAATTAAAAGCCCTGAAGATTGCAGTATTTTAATGTATCGCGACAATGTCGCAGATTTAAATCTTGATCCAACAGAAGTTTCTGAGGACTATATTAAACAATCAAAAGCTCTCTTAATTTCAGGAACAGCATTAGCGAAAAGTCCTTCTCGCGAGGCGGTATTTTTAGCGCTAGAATATGCGCGTAAACATGATGTAGTCGTATTTTTTGATGTTGATTACCGCCCGTATACATGGCAATCAGAGGCTGAAACGGCTGTGTATTACAATCTAGCGGCTGAAAAATCTGATGTCATTATTGGGACGCGTGAAGAGTTCGATATGATGGAAAAACTATTAAACTACGAACAATCTAATGACCAAGTTACAGCTGAAAGATGGTTTTCTCATCATGCGAAAATCGTCGTAATTAAGCACGGCGGGGATGGTTCAATCGCTTATACGAGAGACGGCCAATCACACCGTGGCGGTATCTTTAAAACAAAGGTATTAAAGACGTTTGGAGCTGGCGACTCGTATGCTTCTGCGTTTATTTATGGCCTAATGCAAGGGCTTGAAATTCCTCAGGCGATGCGATTAGGTGGTGCTTCTGCTTCGATTGTTATTTCTAAACATAGCTGTTCTGATGCAATGCCAACAAGGGCAGAGATTTCAGCATTCATGGAAACGGCTGAGGAAATTGTATAAAAACATCATAAATGAGTAATCAAGTAAGTGCGTATCTTATGTACGCTTCTACATTACATAAAAGGGAGAGAATGAATATGACAGTACAAACAGCACAAATTGTAAAAAACTACATTGGCGGCGAATGGGTAGAATCTATTTCAACTAAGATGGAAGCTGTATATAATCCAGCAACAGGGGAAGTAATCGCCCAGGTACCACTTTCAACAAAAGTAGATGTTGAACAAGCTGTATTAGCAGCAAATGAAGCATTCAAATCTTGGTCCAAAACAGCTGTGCCAAAACGTGCTCGTATTCTATTTAAATATCAACAATTATTAGTAGATAACTGGGAAGAGTTAGCGAAACTTATTACGATTGAAAACGGAAAAAGCTATAACGAAGCTTACGGTGAAGTTCTTCGTGGTATTGAATGCGTGGAGTTTGCTGCAGGTGCTCCTACATTAATGATGGGAAAACAGCTTCCTGATATTGCGACAGGTATTGAGTCTGGTATGTATCGTTACCCAATTGGTGTTATAGGCGGGATTACACCATTTAATTTCCCGATGATGGTTCCATGCTGGATGTTCCCACTTGCAATTGCTTGTGGTAATACATTTGTATTAAAACCTTCAGAGCGTACACCACTTCTAGCAGCAAGATTAGCTGAATTAGCTGAAGAAGCTGGTTTACCTAAAGGTGTATTAAATATCGTAAATGGCGCACACGATGTAGTAAATGGTCTTCTGGAACATAAATTAGTGAAGGCAATTTCATTTGTAGGTTCCCAGCCTGTCGCAGAATATGTATACAAAAAAGGAACAGAAAACCTAAAACGCGTGCAAGCATTAGCGGGTGCGAAAAACCATTCCATTGTATTAAATGATGCGAATCTTGAACTAGCAACAAAGCAAATTATTAGTGCTGCATTTGGTTCAGCTGGTGAGCGTTGTATGGCTGCTTCTGTTGTTACAGTAGAAGAAGAAATTGCAGATCAATTAGTTGATAGATTAGTAGAAGAAGCGAATAAAATTGTCATTGGCAATGGTCTTGATGAAGATGTATTTTTAGGCCCAGTTATTCGTGATAACCATAAAGAGCGTACAATTGGTTACATCGATTCAGGTGTAGAGCAGGGTGCTACATTAGTTCGTGATGGACGCGAAGATACAGCTGTAAAAGGAGCTGGCTACTTCGTTGGTCCAACAATTTTTGACCATGTTACAAAAGAAATGAAAATCTGGCAAGATGAGATTTTTGCTCCTGTTTTATCTATTGTTCGTGTGAAATCATTGGATGAAGCGATTGAAATTGCCAATGAGTCTCGGTTTGCAAATGGTGCTTGCATTTATACAGATAGCGGAGCAAGTGTACGTCAATTCCGTGAAACAATTGAATCAGGTATGTTAGGTGTGAATGTTGGGGTTCCAGCACCGATGGCATTCTTCCCGTTCTCTGGCTGGAAAGATTCTTTCTATGGAGATCTTCATGCGAACGGTACTGACGGCGTTGAGTTTTATACGAGAAAGAAAATGCTTACATCTCGTTGGGAAAAGTAATCAAGAAGAGAGAAGTAGAATCTCTCTAGGTGCTTGTAAGCGAAAGTAACGGAAGTAGTAAAACATAAGAAGGAAGTATTAGGAGTCTATCAAATTCCTGATACTCCTTTTTCATATGCAGAATGACGGATAGAGATAGAAAGGAGCAAATCATATGCAAACGGTTAGAATGACGACGGCGCAAGCATTGGTGAAATTTTTAAATCAGCAATATGTAGAGTTTGATGGAAAGCAACAAAAGTTTATTAAGGGAATCTTTACAATTTTTGGTCATGGAAATGTAGTAGGCCTAGGTCAAGCTTTAGAAGAAGATGCAGGGGAATTAGAAGTATATCAAGGGAGAAACGAACAAGGGATGGCAAATGCTGCGATGGCCTTTGCTAAACAAAAACATAGAAAACAAATAATGGCTTGTACTTCTTCTGTTGGTCCTGGATCAGCAAACATGATTACCTCTGCAGCAACAGCTTCTGCAAATAATATTCCTGTTTTACTACTTCCAGGTGATGTATTTGCAACGAGACAGCCTGATCCTGTTCTTCAACAAATTGAACAAACACATGACTTATCTATTTCTACGAATGATGCTTTCCGTGCAGTAAGTAAGTACTGGGACAGGATAAATCGTCCTGAACAATTGATGACAGCTATGATTCAAGCCATGCGTGTTTTAACGAATCCGGCAGATACAGGAGCTGTAACAATCTGTTTACCACAAGATGTCCAAGGAGAAGCATGGGATTTTCCAATTTACTTCTTCCAAAAGCGTGTTCACCGTATTGAAAGTCGTCTACCTACAAAAGCCAGCTTATTGGATGCGGTGGAAATGATTAAGAGAAAGAAAAAGCCAGTTATGATTTGCGGTGGTGGTGTAAGATACGCAGAAGCGGCAGAACAACTCAAACAGTTTGCTGAGGCATTCCGCATTCCATTTGGAGAAACGCAAGCTGGGAAAAGCGCGATAGAAAGCAATCATCCGTATAATCTTGGCGGCATTGGGGTAACTGGAAATTTAGCAGCTAATACAATTGCAAAGGAAGCGGATCTTGTTATTGGAATTGGGACAAGATTTACTGATTTTACAACGGCATCTAAGCAATTGTTCCAGAATAAAGAGGTTGAGTTTTTAAACATCAACATTTCGGAATTCCATGCGAACAAACTTGATGCATTAAAGGTTATAGCAGATGCGAAAGAAGCGCTTCTTGCTCTAATAGATGAACTGCAAGCAATTGAGTATCAATCTAGTTACACAGTAGAAATCGCTGATGCAAAAGAGGCTTGGGAAAAAGAATTAGCACGTCTACATAATGTTTGCTTTACAGATCAAGATTTTAAACCAGAAGTTGAAGGTCATTTCGATGAGAATTTAAATGAGTATGTAGACGCACTTGGTACAGAATTAACACAGACTGCCGTCATTGGACAAATCAATACATTACTTGACGAAGATTCGATTATTGTTGGTGCAGCAGGAAGTCTTCCAGGTGATTTACAAAGAATGTGGGCAGCAAGAAAACCTAATACATATCACATGGAGTATGGATACTCTTGCATGGGCTATGAAGTTGCAGGTGCACTTGGTGCAAAGCTAGCTGAACCATCGAAAGAAGTATATGCAATGGTAGGGGATGGCAGTTACCAAATGCTACATTCTGAGCTTGTCACAAGTCTTCAAGAAAACAAAAAAATTAATGTTTTATTGTTTGATAACTCTGGATTTGGCTGCATTAATAACTTACAAATGGGTAATGGAATGGGGAGCTTTGGAACAGAGTTTCGTTACCGAAACCAGGAAACTCGTAAATTAAACGGGGCTATTATGAAAATAGATTTTGCAGCTAGCGCGGCTGGATATGGCGTAAAAACGTATCAAGTTACATCAATGGAACAATTACAGGAAGCGCTTAAGGATGCGAAAAAACAAACAGTTTCTACATTAATTGATATTAAAGTATTACCAAAAACAATGACAAATGGATACGATTCATGGTGGCATGTAGGTGTTGCAGAAGTATCTAATAGTCCAAGTGTACAAGCTTCGTATGAGAGTAAAGTAAGTAACTTGCAAAAGGCAAGATCATATTAGATAGGACACAAAGAGAGCTTTTATCTACATGCATATTGTCTAGGAAGCTCTCTTTTTAACAATCAGATAAGAGAAGTGGGCAAGATTCTATAACATTTTGTAAAGAGGAGAGACAAGGGGATGTTCAAAGAAAATACAATTAAGCTTGGAATTGCACCAATTGCTTGGACAAATGATGATATGCCGGAGCTAGGAGCAGAAAATACGTTTGAACAATGTATTAGTGAGATGGCACTAGCTGGATTTAATGGAAGTGAAGTAGGGAATAAATACCCGAGAAATACAGTTGTATTAAAAAAATCTTTGGAATTACGAAACTTGGAGATTGCTAGTGCATGGTTTAGTACGTTTTTAACAACGAAGCCGATTGAAGAGACGGTAGAAGAATTTATTAAGCATAGGGATTTCTTGCATGACATGGGTGCAAAAGTCATCGTTGTTTCAGAGCAAGGACATAGTATTCAAGGTTTAATGGATGTACCGCTATTTCAAAACAAGCCCGTTTTTACAGAAGAAGAGTGGGAAAAGCTAGCGGATGGGTTACATCACCTCGGTAAATTAGCTCAGGAAAAGGGGCTACATATTGTATACCATCACCATATGGGTACGGGTGTTCAAACAACGGCAGAAATTGAAAAGTTAATGGATATGACGAATCCAGAGCTTGTATCCCTACTTTTTGATACAGGTCATCTTGTTTTTTCAGGAGAAGAGCCGCTTTATGTTTTGAAAAAATATTTACCTCGTATTAAACATGTACATTTAAAAGATATTCGCCAGGAAGTAGTAGATGCTGTAAAGGAAAGCAATTTAAGCTTCTTACAGGCAGTGAAGAATGGTGCATTTACAGTTCCTGGAGATGGCGTAATTGTATTTGATGAAGTGTTTAATACCCTTGCGAACTCTGAGTATAAAGGATGGTTTGTGGTAGAAGCAGAGCAAGACCCAGCTTTAGCAAATCCTTTTGAATACGCATTAAAAGCTCGAAAATTTATACAAGAAAAAGCAGGTTTGTAATTTAAGCATTTTAAGATTATCCCTAAGTAAATGGTATGGTAATCAACATGTCTTCTTACAAAAGGGGTAAAAAGACGTGACGGTTGATTTTACATTTAATAAATAATATAGAAAAAGGTGAATGTGTAATGCCATTAGTTCAAATGAAGGATATTTTAATAAAGGCAAATCAAGAGAATTATGGGGTTGGTGCTTTTAGTGTCGCTAATATGGAAATGGTAATGGGAGCTATTCGAGCAGCTGAAGAGTTAAGTTCGCCGCTTATTCTACAAATTGCGGAAGTTCGTTTGAATCATTCGCCAATTCATATGATTGGTCCTTTGATGGTAGCTGCAGCGAAAAAAGCAACTGTTCCAGTAGCAGTTCACTTTGATCACGGTATGACGTTTGAAAAAATTAAAGAGACGTTAGAAATTGGTTTTAGTTCGGTTATGTTTGATGGCTCTCATTATCCGTTAGAGGAAAATATACAAAAGACAAAAGAAATTGTAGAACTTGCGAAACAGTACGGAGCGACAGTAGAGGCTGAGATTGGCAGAGTAGGTGGTAGTGAGGACGGATCAGAAGATATTGAAATGATGCTGACAAGTACTAAAGAAGCAAAAAGATTTGCAGAAGAAACAGACGTTGATGCGTTAGCTGTTGCAATTGGAAATGCGCACGGGATGTACAATGGAGACCCTGATTTACGATTAGACCGCTTGCAGGAGATTAATGGGATAGTCGATATTCCTTTAGTATTACATGGTAGGTCTGGCATTAGTACAGAGGATTTCAAGCAATGTATTCAACATGGTGTTCGAAAAATTAATGTAGCAACAGCGACGTTTCAGAATATAGTTTCTACGGTTAACACTGCTGTCCTAAATACTCCTTATTCAGATTACTTTATGTATCATCAAGATGTAATTGAGGCCGCATACGAAAACGTTAAAAATCATATGCTCATTTTCGGAAGTGAAAACAAAGCACAACCAGAAAAGGTTTCTTCATTAATTAATAGAAGGAACTCATAATTTAGTTAGCTGACAAAGATAGAGAATGATAGAGTAGCCATTAATTAAAAGGGGGAGAAAGCCGTGTTAGGAAAATTAGGTGAATTAAATGAAGGGTATAATGTATTAACAGAAATGAACGGTCAATGCAGTGATATGTTAATGGATATAGGCATATATAAGATGTCTAATGGAAAAGAAGAGCTGCTATTTGATAATAAAAATGAAACGGCAGTACTTTTACTAGAAGGGGCAATACGTTTAGAGTGGGATGGAATGGAAAAAGTTATTCAAAGGCAGTCTGTTTTTGAAGAAAACCCTTGGTGTTTACATGTGGCTAAAAATGTGAAGGTTACAATTACTGCTCTTTCAGATAGTGAAGTGCTTGTCCAAAAAACAGATAATGACCAAGAATTTGCGTCAAAGTTATATACTCCAAATGATTGTCAAAGTGTCGTAGCTGGAGAAGGCGTATGGGAGGGAACAGCTCAGCGTGTTATTCGTACAATTTTTGACTATAACAATGCAGCATATTCGAATATGGTTGTAGGAGAAGTTATTTCTTATCCAGGGAGATGGTCCAGTTATCCACCGCATCACCATGATCAACCGGAGGTATATTATTATCGCTTTAACAAGCCACAGGGATTTGGATGTGCAATGGTTGGGGAGGATGCTTATCGCGTTGTACATAATAGTTTTATTACAATTCCAGGTGAGCTAGACCACCCGCAAGCAACGGCACCTGGATATGCAATGTATTTTTGTTGGATGATTCGACATCTTGAGAATAACCCATGGAATGACCGTATCATGGAGGAAGACCACAAGTGGTTATTAGAACCAAACGCGAAAATTTGGCCAGAAAAAGAATAGATGAAAATAAAGGTTCTGGACAAAAACGATGTCACTTGCAATTGTTTTTGCTCAGAACCATTAATTTTTTGTCAATGTAGGCAGGCTCTTATGTGAGGTAACGTAAGAGCCTGTTTAAATGTACTACCTTTTTTTATGTACAATAAGAATATAGACAGGGAGAGAAAATCCATATCCACTAAATTAGTAAATTTACGTATTGATTTTGCTTTTAAACAGTTATTTGGAACGAAAGGAAATGAGGAAGTTTTAAAGAAGAAAAGTAATTCTGGATAATAAGGACTTGTTCATTTTAGTTTAGGAAAAATTAAGATTTACTTATTATTACTTTAACTATTTAAAGTGAAACCTTAAGAGAAAGTTTAGATAAAATAAAATTTCGCGTTATAACATAATAATGTAATTTTCATTTGAATAACAAAAAATCTTATAAAAAGGGTACTAGTAATTATTATGGAGCGTGGAATTTATTGAGTACTACAGGAGGGTTTCATGAGTAAAATAATAGTATTATTAAGGAGTCTAGATACAAAACTAATTTTAATTTTATGCATGTTTTGTATTATTAGTACCGCTGCAATTTATAGTAGTCAACAAACTGGTCAGTATGGAAGCACAAACTTTGCATTGCAGCAAGGTAGGAACTATATAATTGGTTTTGTACTGTTAATATTTGTTGCAAGTATTGATTGGGATCAATGGCAAAAGTTCTCTTGGCCATTGTATATTGTTGGGTCTGTGGCAATTGTTATATTAAAAATACTACCGGAGTCAACGTTTACTCCCGTTAAATTAGGAGCAAAAAGATGGTTTCAATTTCCTGTTATCGGTCAAATTCAACCATCGGAGTTTTTCAAAATTGCACTTATTATATTTGTCGCCAATTTAGTAGTGAATCATAACGCCAAATATATGATTCGGACATATAAAACTGATTTCATATTGGTCGGAAAAATTATGTTAGTTTCGATTCCTCCTATTTCTTTAGTATACAGTCAGCCAGATACAGGTATGGTGTTTTTATACGCAGCATCTATTGCATGTATTTTATTTATGTCAGGGATTCAAAAGAAATTAATTACATTTTGTACAGTCATTCCGGTAACTATATTATCTACATTAATATTTATATATAAAAAATATCCAGATTTTTTCTTTAAAGAATTAGTTACAGCCCTTCCCGAACGAGAAAGCCCCTCGCGTTTAGGCAGGGGATGAAAGTGAGATTGGATAAGGAGTGCTACTAAAAGCCGCAAGGTTTGTGGCACTCTAAGTATCCAAAATGTTGGTATCTTTTATTTTTTTATCTTTCGTGTTGCAGTTTTATAATCCAACTGATACAATACAAACATGATGAATGATTATAGAAGAATCAAAACAACCGTGTCATTAATTAACTATCATTTTGTGTTTTGCCCACGATACAGAAGAAAGATTTTTCTTAATACAAAAGTAGAAGAACGTTTCAAAGAGTTGGTTCAAGAAATATGCGGAGAATTGGATGTTTCTATTGTTGCAATGGAATGCGACAAAGACCACGTTCACTTGTTCTTAAATACACCACCAACACTTAGTCCTGCTGATACAATGGCAAAAATTAAAGGAGTGACATCAAAACGTTTGAGAGAAGAGTTTCCTCATCTTCAACACTTGCCGAGCCTATGGACGCGTTCTTATTTTGTTTCTACTGCTGGAAATGTATCAAGTGAGACAATAAAACATTATGTTGAAAATCAAAAAACGAGGGGGTGAAACTTGTGCCACAAACCATCACAGTTAAAGTTAAATTGCTTCCAACAAAACAACAAATCATGCTATTGGAACAAAGTAGCCACGAGTATATAAAAGTCATTAATGCCCTTGTATCTGAAATGGTTGAATCAAAGAAAAGCACGAAGAAAAGTACAAAGGATATTGAAGCCAATATCCCAAGTGCGGTGAAAAATCAAGCAATTAAAGATGCGAAAAGTGTGTTTTCTACAAAGGTGAAAAAGAGTAAATACAAAATCGTTCCGATTCTAAAAAGACCTGTTTGTGTATGGAATAACCAAAACTATTCATTTGACTTCACGCACATTTCAATTCCGTTTATGGTAAACGGAAAGTCAACTCGTTTAAAGGTTCGCGCTTTATTAATAGACAAATATAATCGCAATTTCGAATTGTTGAAGCACAAGTTAGGTACACTCCGTATCACGAAGAAATCTGCTAAATGGATTGCTCAAATATCTGTCACGATTCCTACAAACGAAAAAACGGGAACAAAGATTTTAGGAGTAGACTTAGGTCTTAAAGTTCCTGCGGTAGCCATCACAGATGATGATAAAGTTCGTTTCTTCGGGAACGGTAGGCAAAACAAATTTATGAAACGTAAGTTTCGCAGTGTTCGCAAGAAGTTAGGAGAAGCTAAGAAACTGAATGCCCTTCGTCAACTTGATGATAAAGAACAAAGATGGATGCAAGACCAAGACCACAAAGTAAGTCGTGTAATCGTTGATTTTGCAACGGATAATAATATTTCTGTCATTCGATTAGAGCAACTAACGAACATTAGACAGACGGCACGAACAAGCCGTAAAAACGAAAAAAATCTACACACTTGGTCATTCCATCGTTTAGCACAATTCATCGAGTACAAAGCGACATTAGTTGGCATAAAGGTCGAATATGTGGACCCTTCTTATACAAGTCAAACATGTCCGAAATGTTCTGAAAAGAACAAGGCGCAAGACAGAAAATACAAGTGCCAATGTGGATTTGAGAAACATCGTGATATCGTTGGGGCGATGAATATTCGCTACGCAACTGTGGTTGGCGGTAATAGTCAATCAGCCTAAGAACCTATATGGTCTGTCTTAGGAGGGGTGATGGCACACCCTCATCTTGAAGGCTGTTCAAAACAGAAATGGACTGCGAATGCTTAGTCATTCAAGAATCCCATCCGTTACACCGTAAGGTGTAGGACTTGCGGCTTTAGCCGTGGGAGTGTCAAGGAAATAATGATTGTGGGGGAAAAAGATGAAATGGGGAATAGAAGCAATAAAGAGTTATGAATTAAATTGTAATGACTTAGATCGATATACAATTTTAAGGGAAGAATACCAAAGTACAAACTGGAGTTATTTATCTCTCTCGCATCTTCAAAATTTCTTAGAAACATCAGGTTTGGAAAGAGATATGATATTAGAAATGCTGCCAATTAATTTTAAAGGAATTGTATGGAAGTCTCTTGAAAGCGAGGACTTGGAATTTCTAAATACTTTAACAAGCCCTATTAGATGTTTGGAGATTTTAGATAGATATAACTTAATGGATTCTGCAGCAACTCATATACCAAGCATGGAATATAAACTGAGATGGTTAAAAGAGCGCTGGGTGAAAGGATATTATATTTTCGCCAACTGCTGAGATAAAGCTTGAATAATAGAAAGGAGGATATATTTGAGAGGACCGACTCATGTAGCAGCAGGGGCAGCATTCGCTTTAAAATAGCGTCAAGTTCTTACGTAATATATTAGAAGCTTGGTACTGATCCATACAAAGAAAAGACACCAAAGGCGTCTTTCTCCGTATGGAACCATATTAAGTTTAATGTTATGGATAAGATTTCTAACCAAAATGATTGTTGCAATTTAATATATTTTTAATGCATGGATGTGTGCATTCTTATGACAAATAGATTGTGCACTATCATGCAAGTTAGTATTTTATTAGTAATCATTTTCATCTGAGTTACTATTATAACTAGAATTATAAGAGGGACTATCATACCTAGAGGAATCTTCATTTTTGTAACTAGAAGTGCTGTTATAATTGGAGTTACTATATGAACTTTCAGAACTTGAACTATTAGAAGAGCTATAATAGCTAGGGGAACTGTAGTCGTCATAATAGTCGTTAAAATCATCTTCATCATCCAAATCAGAATTTACAACTTTATTTGTATTTGCTTTCTTTCCAACTGATTGAACTCTATAAGACGTATTCCTTTTTTTATTTTGTTTTCTTTTTCCAGTTCCTTTAGATTGCAACGAAGGTGTATACGTTATAGGTATTACTCTAGATAATCCCCTTACAAATAATCGAACAATACATACTAAAATCCACATGCAAATAATAAATACAAAGACATAAAGAGCAATGTTGTAAATCATATTGTTTATTGTATCTATCATCGCACCCTTTGAAATATTAAACATAAAATCAATCACCGCCATTTTTTATAAGTTTTATATCAAAAACGTAATATTAATCTAAATAGAATTATAAAATATTTTTTCCATTTTTTATATAAAAAATATGAATTTGTTACCGCGGATTAGAATTAAGAAAAAGACACCCTGAGGTGCCTTTCAATGACCTTAGTATCATTTTTTAGTGTGAAAAGGCAAATTGTATACAGTTTGATACTCTGGCGGGATTATTTCATTTGTATATAAATTATTTTAAACTTTTCCTCATTTTCATGCACTTGAAATTTAATAGTGAGGGATACTGCTACATGCCCATCAACTTAAGAAAAATAAATGTCCCAAAAATTATAAAAGGAACAAATTAATTTACTCTTTTTTTACTTGAATTCCACATGACATTTAGTATCAATGATTCCAAAAGCAACTTTACATGGGAACGGATTTTTTCCTTTTGAAGCAGCGCGCATACATGAAAGCACCCAATAATCCAATTCTAAAGGTAAGCGGAATGCTTGGATACTACTATCATCGTTTTTTACTGTTACGATTGGTGTATTTACCCTAGTTGTAGCGAAACCGTCCGTTGTTATCATTGCTACTGCATCATTATTATGAAAACCAGCGCTTAAAACCTCGTAAGTTATTCCATCATTCTCATTAATAATCATAGGTATATTTAAATAGGGATAGTTATTTATATTGTTATGAATAACTGTTCTTGCTGTATTCTTTCTTATCTGATTCCCTTGCATTTTATACACTCCTTTATAACAATCCAAACGTTTAAATCTATTCTATTTTACATCAAGTATATCCGAAAATTGTAGTGTCAACTTATTATAGAAAGCATCCGTACATATGATAGCGTTATTTAACGGATCTATATCAATGATGGTCATATAGTTAGTAAGTAAATAGCCGCCTTCATAATATGTAATTAGTATTTCTTCTTCGGATAATAAGGAACATAAAAGCATGTTCTCAATCATTTCTTTTTCTTCAGAGGTTAAAATGGGACGTGCTATTTTATTTTTCTCTTTGATTATTTCACGTATTCCGGCGAATTGTTCTGGCATTGCTGCGAACGGAGACCATTTGACCATTCCTCTTCCTTTTGGCATATTGGTGTTACTCATGATTTATGTCCTCCTATTAGTGTGTTTCTGTGTCTAGCTGTAGCGCTATGCGTGTAGGAAATCCCTCGTAAAATACTGTTTTTCCCAAACTTTGTGCGTATTTCATCCATTACTTTTGTCAACTTCACTTCTTGTTCTCGTTTTGTGACATCATCAAAAAGAGAAATTTGTTCTTCCCCTTCTTGAATTAGGTTTGTTAAAGATATGTTTATGCTACGAATGGGTTCGCCAGTATATTGCTGATGTAAAAAGTATGTACAGATATGATAAATATCCATTGTTAAATTTGTAGGACGGTTTAAACTATGTGTTTTTCTAATGCCACCTGCATTATTCTTGCTATAACCAACAGAGAAATGAACGGTTCGAGCAAGTTTGTTTTGTTGTCTTAATCGATAGCAAACTTCTTCGGTATGTTCCAGCAGGATAATCGGAAATTCTTCTATTGTGTAGTCACGCATTAGAATTTGGCTTTTTCCAATAGAAGTTGTGGCAGGAACATATTTTTCTGAAATGCGACTAAAGTCAATTCCATGGCTATGTAAGTGTAATTCTTCTCCAATCACGCCAAAGCTTTGTTTTAAATATTTAAGAGGATAATTAGCTAAATCTCCAATTGAATGTATTCCTTTTCGATTTAACTTTGTTTCAGTTTTATGTGAAATTCCCCAAAACTTACTAAGTGGCCGTATGATCCATAATTTTGTAGGTACATCTTCGTATTTCCAATAAGCAATTCCGTCTGTACTTTGCTTTGCTTCAATATCTAAAGCGACCTTACTCATCAATAGGTTAGGACCAATTCCGATTGTGCATTCAATTCGTGTATGTTCATATATTTCACGTTTAAACTGAAATGCAAATTCATGTGGATTTCGGGCAAATAGATGGATGCTATCGGTAATATCCATAAAAAATTCATCAATGCTGTATTGATGAAAGTCTTCAATAGGAACATATTGTAGAGCTAACTTCGTTATGTAATTGGAGCATTTAATATATGTTCCCATAATGGGATTCACAATAAGAATATCTTTTTGCCGAGGAATCTCGTATAGCCTTGCCATCTTCTTTACACCCATTGCTTTTAATGGTGGAGTTGCGGCTAGAACAATTGAACCGTTTCTATTTACATCCCCGACTACAGCTAATTTTGTATGAAGTGGATCTAAGCCCAATTTAATACAACTAACTGAGGCATAAAAGCTTCGAAGATCAACACATAAAATGATTCTATTCGGTAAAATTGAATAGTCATACATCATAATTCCTCCCAACAACAAGAACATCTGTTCTTGTTATACACGAACTTACGTTCTTTTATGAAGTGGTTTTTGAAAAATATTTATGAATTAAAAATACGCAGAATGAAAGAGAGAGCGGCCTAATGTAGTTGGAGTGTTTAGGTTATAAACAGTGTTAGCTATATTAGGTAGTGAGGGAAGAAAAGGATAGGAGGGAAGTTCTTTAAATCAATTTCTAAGTATTTGAAATATAAGTGTTGACTGTAATTTATTACCTATGCTAACATATAGATAATTTAATTTAGGCGGTGGATATGTATTGGACTCAGACGTTGACTCGGATAGTTGGCTAAATAACCTCGATTTTCTTAGAGTACCTCTTATTATTTTGAGAATGTAGATTGTAAACAATCTTATATTACACGCAGTTAATAAATAGTAAGTAGGGAAAGTGAAAATATATTAGGAGGTGAATCCTTTAGTTTTTACGAAACTAAGGGGATTAGTTGGACATATTTAATTTAATTATGGTAGCGGTTTTAGTCGCATGTACCGCGTTTTTCGTGGCAATTGAGTTTGCTATTGTAAAAGTAAGAGGATCAAAGATTGATCAATTTGTATTAGAAGGAAAGAAGGGTGCGTTGGCAGCTAAGAAAGTAACGTCAAATCTGGATGAATATTTGTCAGCTTGTCAATTAGGTATTACAGTGACAGCAATGGGACTAGGGGCATTAGGTGAACCAACCATTGAGAGACTTTTACATCCTTTATTTGATAAGTGGAATATCAACCCTTCCATTGCAGGTGTATTATCTTTAGGAATTGCTTTTACTTTTATGACGTACTTACATGTTGTAGTTGGTGAATTGGCACCCAAAACATTTGCGATTCAAAAGGCTGAGAAGGTTACTTTATTGCTTTCAGCTCCGCTTATCTGGTTCCACAAAATCATGTATCCGTTTATTCGATTGTTGAATGGCTCTGCAAGGATGATAACAAGACTATTTGGTTTAAAACCAGCATCAGAGCATGATGTCGTACATACAGAAGAAGAATTACGATTGATTCTTTCGGAAAGTTATCAACGTGGAGAGATTAATCAAGCTGAATATAAATATGTAAATAATATTTTTGAATTTGATAATCGTATTGCAAAAGAAATAATGGTCCCTCGTACAGAAATTATAGGGCTTCATGTAGAGAATTCTTTAGCGGATCATATAAATATAATCCGTAATGAAAAGTACACACGCTACCCTGTATTTGGAGAAGACAAAGATGAAATCATTGGCATGGTGAATGTGAAAGATTTCTTGATTCGTTATATGAGTAATGAATCAAAAGAATTTAAATCTATTTCCTCGTATACGCGTCCAGTAATTGTAGCAATAGAAACCATACCAATACATGATTTATTATTAAAAATGCAAACGAAACGTATTCCATTGGCTGTATTATATGATGAATACGGCGGTACAGCTGGTTTGGTAACAATTGAGGATATACTAGAAGAAATTGTAGGCGAAATCCGTGATGAATATGATGGAGATGAGCTTTCACCAATTCAAAAAATGAATAATGATCATATTGTCGTAGAAGGTAAAGTGCGTATTAGTGAAATAAATGATTTGTTAGGATTACATATGAATGATAGTGATGTTGATACAATTGGTGGTTGGATTCTAATGCAGAATTATGATATCCAGGAAGGACAAACCTTATTTAGTGAAGGATATGCTTTTACAATTCTTTCAAAAGACCCCCACCAAGTTAAGCGTGTTGAAATACAAAAAGAAATTTTAGAAGCAGCAACTGTATAGTTGCTGCTTTTTATAGGGGTAGCAGAAAATGAAAGCAAAGATACTTGTAACATTAACCTTACCTGTTATGTTATTAGCAGGTTGTACAACCGAAACATATGGACTTACACAGTCAGAGTTCAGACAAGTAGATAAAGAGTTTAAAGCAGATAAGATGATAAAAGACATGAAACAGTTGCATTATAGCGATGAACAAATTGAGAAACAGCTAAGAATGGCGTTAGCACAATTAAAGTATGAAGAGGAAATGAAGAGGAAAGAGAATGACAAGTACAAGGGTATAGAGACGGAAGAAGACACCAAGAAAGACAAGAAGAAAGAATCAATAGGGGACAATGAAACAGTCTATGAAAAGAAAGCAAAAGAAAAAGTAACGGTAACGGAAAAAAGATATCCGTATCAGTTATACGAAATCTATGCCAGACTTCAGTATCAAATTGAATATCTAGGTAAGGGGATGGAAAAATCAATTAATGAGCGTAGTGCTACCGTGAACTACACAAGAGAAGAATCAAAACTGGTTGATATGCAACTAAACTACATACTTAACCTGGTGCCAATCGGAAAGTACGAATCAAACTATCCTTTACTCGAAGAAGGTGTATCAAAGTTAAGAGAAGCTTTAGAACTCATTGTAGACTTTGGTATGAGAGCGCAAAATCCGTTATATCCTGATAACAAATTACCTGAGGGATTCGACAAAGCCAATGATATGATTATAGACGTACTGAGCACATGGCAACCGATTTTTGATGAAATAGATAAAGATTTCCCTGATGCGAAACGTAAAGCAGAGAAGAAAGTAGAAAGGAATTTAAATGATGATACAGAAGGTGGATTCCGTATTCATAAATTAAATCCTAAAAAGGTAAGCAGAGAAGAAAATAACAACGATTATTAACGGGGGGATGACGTATGAAATCGAAGAAACTAATCACGTTAGCGATTCCGGTTATGTAATTAGGGGGTTGTGCTACGATTCAAGATTCACCAAAGAAAGAAACAAAGACAGAAGAGTCAAGCAAAGCGAAAGCTACTGAACAAGATAAAAAGTCTACTAGCGTGAACTACCCGCCACTTAACATCCTAACGGACTGTTTGAAGTGGGGGCTTCTCGGTTAGTCGTTACTTTTGGTAGCTAACGAATTCGTCCTAAGACAGCCGAGCTAACTCCCTTGTTCCAAGGGTTATTTTATTGCTATCTATGCTAACGCCAATAGGCGTATTGCTTCATTTTTGATATTGATAGCTGCGTTATAATCTCTATCGAGATTTACACCGCATATACAAGAATAGACTCGCTCAGACAATGACATATTTTTCACATTTCCACAACTGCTACATGTTTTTGTGGAAGGAAACCATTTGTCTATTTTCACAAGCTGTTTGCCTTGTTCATTTAGTTTATAAGCTAAGAAAGAAGTGAACATACCCCAAGCATTATCAGCGACGCTTTTTCCAAAATGAAGTGCTTGCGATATTCCCTTCATATTTAGATCTTCAATAGCTACAACATCAAAATGAGTAGCTAACTCTTTAGACTTATGATGAAGGAAATTCTTACGTTGGTTTGCTACTTTTTCATGCAGCTTAGCTACACGGATACGTTGTTTATCCCAACGCCCTGAACCTTTTGTACGTCTTGATAATACTCGTTGCGCCTTTGCTAATCGGTCTAACATTTCACGATAGAACTTAGGATAATTGGCTCTCTCATCCTCAGAACTGACGTATAATTGATCCATCGCAAAGTCTAATCCAACAACTGTTTCTACTTCTTTTTGTACGATCTCTTTTTCGTATTCAGTCAAAATGGACACATAGTATTTACCAGTAGGTGTCATAGAAATCGTACATGACTTGATTATATGGTCTTGTGGTATTTCTCTATGCTGTTTGATACGTACCATTTTCAGTTTTGGCAATTTGATATGACCGTTAAGCAACATAATATTTCCGTTCACTACATTCGTTGTATAAGACTTTCTGTCTTTTTTGCTTTTGAATGTTGGGAAGTCATTTTGACCACTAAAGAAATTTTTATAGGCAGTTTGCAAGTTTAGTTGAGCATTTGCCAAAGCTAATGAATCCACTTCTTTTAACCACTCAAATTCTGCTTTGTATTTTGCAGGCGTGGGAAGCTTTTGTTTCTTTAGTTGATCCTTATCATCTTTATGTTTTTCATACGCTTCTTTCCGTTCAGCTAACATTCTGTTATACACGAAACGTACACAACCGAAGGTTTTACATATAAGATGTGCTTGGTCTCCTGTTGGATGCAAACGGAATTTATATGCTTTATTCTGCTTTGTCATATCATTTCACCTCACTTTTCACTTTGATTTTCAATATATGTTTTTACTACGTCTATTGGCGAACCACCAGTAGTTAGCAAGCAAAAACTTCTTGACCAAAACATCTCTTTCCAAAGTTTCTTTTTCACTTGTGGAAAGTCTCTTTTAATAAGTCGAGAACTTGCACTTTTATAAGCATTGATGAATTTTGTCATTTCTGTATTAGGGTGTGCCTTGAACAAAATATGAACATGATCTACATCAAGATTCCATTCAACTAATGTGATGTTATAGTTTTCAGATAGTCGAACAAACATATCTTTTGCATAGTCTGACATATCATCATCAAACACATTTCTTCTGTATTTCACGACCAACACAAGGTGATAATACAACAAGAATACTGAATGGTTATTACTATCTAATTTCATTTATATACCAGCCTTTATCATTTATAAGACTGATTATATCAGAGGCAAAATAAAAAGGAAAACCTTTGGGCTACGCCAAACCGAAATTCATCTCCCACCTACCGTTGGGCTACGCCCTTCACACGCTTGAGGAAGGAGAATTCTTTCGGGAAATTCGTTAAAAATGAAAGGTCTATTGTAGGTAAGTATGGTATTGATTTAGGAGAAGGAGTCAAAACAATACTCGATTTAAAAGATGATATGACATTTGCTTTTTATAAGTATGGGGATTTCTCAAGTAGAGATAGTCTAATGAAAGGAACATACGGGTTAGACGTACCTTCTTTACAATTAACATTAAAATTAACAAGCGTAACTGAGAATGGTCATAAGACTCAAAGAACTGAGAGTTTTAGATATCAGGTACAAAATTATGATTTAAATATGTTACAACTTTATAGTGCAGACGAAGATGTCCGTATGAGATTGATTAAACAAGGGTAAATATATTAGTAGGATTAGGTGAAAAAGCCTAGCTCTTATTTTAGGGGGATATTGCATAAATGGAGCGGGTTATACAAGAGTTTTTTTCTCCAAGTAAAAACTATAAGGTTCAAATCATTAAAAGAAAAGATGGTCTATATACAACAGAAGCGTATAGATGGATGGAGGATTGTGGATATGAATTTTGGAGTTATATATCACAAGGATTGACTTTGGTAGATAGTGAGGAACATGCGCGGAAGATTGCTATGGAACAACTAATAGAATGTTCAAGAGAAAGGTTTAAAAATACATAATTATATTTGTAAAATTATAAAGAAGTATAATGTTTTATTATTAGTGAAAGAACAAAAATCATTTGTAAGTGAACTTAGTAGTATCAATTTCTAGATTTATATACTTTTATGAAAATACATGAAGTAAATTCCATTTTATCTTATTTGTTTTATAGGAATTATAAGGTATACTAAAAGTAGGTACAAAATGTATCATTTGAAAAAGAGTGCAAGGCAAAAAGGAATCCGTAAAGGATTCCTTTTTGGTTTTTTTTAAATGAAGCAACGTTCTAATTATCTATTTATTTTTTATGAATGAACTACCACTGTATAATATTAAAAGTGATTTTTGGAAAATTCTCATATTCCTGCAACAAAGCAAAGGTATGTTATGTGTGTTAACTATAAAGAGAAAGAAGGGGAAGTTATGAAAAAATTTTGCTAATTATTGCGTTATTAGGCATAATGAGTTTTGGAGTTCAGGAAATGAATATAAGAGATGATGCATACCACAAGGGCGATTCAAAAATTAGTTTTTGGGATTTGAAAAGAACGGGTACTAATTTCATGAATAGTACGTCATTACCTGAAAACTATAAAAGTGTAAAAGAAGCTAATATTGAATATGTACGTTTACCACCTGATAAATGGGCAAAAGATAAAGATTTTCTATTTGAGGATAAACCAGATATTTCTGGAAAGAATTTACTGATAGGTAATGCAGATAACTATCAGGGAGTAGTAAAGGAGGATTTAGAAAAATTAAAGGCGGATGTAGATGCCGCACAATCACAAGGAATGAAAGTTGTTCTTACAATGTTATCCTTACCTGTTGATCGATGGCGTCAATTTAATAATAACAAGAATGACGACAGAATATGGGAAGAGGAGAAGTATCAAGAACAAGCAAGTCAATTTTGGAAGGATCTTGCTTTGGAATTAAAAGATCACCCCGCGATTGATGGTTATAATGTTATAAATGAACCACATCCAGACACAACTAAAGATAATAGAGATTATGGTTTTTTTAACAAGAAGCATAAGATGACCGTTTTGACCAAATTATGCTTCCACCAATTTAAACCTTCTAATACTCCTTTTTATAAAAAAGCATATAAATACTTTACTCTTTCCAAAACTGTTCCAGTAGAATGACAATCATGGTACCTACGAGTAATCCATTACTTAAAACATATTGTAAGGAAGGTGGAATTCCGCTAAATGCACTTTCTGGAAGAAACATTATTCCCAAACTGATTAATAATGCAATTCCTAATATAGTTAATCGCCGTTGATTTAATTCTTCACGTAAAATCGATTGAAATGAAATTCCTATCATTTGGACAAATGTTGCTAAAAGTGCAGCATTAGCAATAGGACCTGGTAACATGGATATAAAGCTGACAATTGAGGGAATAAAGGAAATTCCTGCTAACATAAGACTTGCTATAAGGAACGACTTCACTTTTCTTTTTCCTGTTAGTTGAATAAATCCTGCTGATGCAGGTAATGGTACAATTCCAATTGTAGAGAACAACGACGAGATAATATGTGAAATACCTCCGACCCATACACCACGGTTCAGTGTTTGCCTTTCATTTTCTTTAGATAACGGAGCCACTTGTTTTACAGCAGAAACAGCAGCAATCGTATTTGCAACTAAAAGGAATGTAAATAAAGTTGCAGTTAGAGTCATTCCAATATCAAATCTAGGTGTCCCACAAGCAAATATCTATGGAAAGAACTTGGTCAAAAAATAAATATGACGGGGTAGGCTGTAGGAAATCGAATTCGGAGATTAGAGGATTTAGGGATTATTGAACAATATACAATCGCAATAAACCGAATCAAACTAGGACAAACAATAACTGCATTTGTTACTTTGTTTGTAACAACAGATAACCACCAAAAGTTTATGAATTTCTTTCAAAAAGAAGAAGGGATTTCTGAAGTACATCGTATAAGTGGTGAAGGATGTTATTTGTTAAAAACACATTTTGCTTCTAATGAAGAATTGGATAACTTTTTAGGGCGACTATTAAAGCATGGGAATTATCGTGTTAACCTATCAATAGGAAAGTTAAAATAAGGTTTCTTTTCTTCGGAGGGGATAGTAACGTTATTTGCTAATCCTTATTTGTATAGAGATAATAAAGTCGTTAACTTTTTATCTTGGATAGTAAGAGACTTACTACAATTTGTGTGTAGTAAGGCTTTTTAACAATGTTTGAAAAATGCGAGTCATTCTATTCAACAATCGGGCTAAATTTTTGAGGGAAACAGGAGACGGTGTTTTTCAAAGGGAATCATAAAACATTGTGCTTAATAACAGGTATACATCCGATTTCTTTAAGAGCTATTCTACGGAAGTCACGAAGGCTACCGTAGAATAGCTCTCTTATCATTAAGTTATTACACAAAACCCCTTTTGGGGAATTAATGGGGCTATCACGTAAAGGACCTAGTGAATAAGCTAGTAGTTTTGAATATCCTATGTAGCTAATAGGTGTTTTTATTTGCTGTTTTGTAGAATTCATGGCCAGCATATGGGTTAATAATTAAATTACGGCAAATTTATGCTTCCAACTGCGGCCAACTTATAGGTGAAGTGACAATTTTTGGACGGAAGATTACGAAAAATGGCATGTTTAGTTTGTAGAAATGCCTAATACAAGTGTATATTAACGTGTAAAAGGGCTGCAAGTAATTAGCAGTCCTTTTTGCATGTTAAATAAGGACTTACTGAGGTTATAATGAGAAGAAAAAGAACCCTATAGGGTTCTTTTTCAAGGCATATTAACAGTAAGGAGAATCATGAAATGCTACTTCAAATCTTTATTAGGGGAAAGATTTTGAAAAAGCTTAACATACATCTATTTTTACATAAATGTAATATATAGTAAATTGATAATATTTATACTTATTATTACCAATATTTAATTAAGATAGTTAACACTATTTATATAGTGTTAACGAAGTGCATATTTAGAAAACTAATAATAGCCCCAAGTTAGTTATATATGTCTAATATTATATTTTATTTGCTAAAAGAGCTTATAGATATATCATTTCGAAATTTAATTAACATATAAATAATTTTAACTGAAATTGGGTATGTATTAACTAAAAGTAAAAAAATAAACAAAGACCCTGTAATAAATACAGGGCCGGATACAGGGTTAAGGGAACGCATAGTTTCTTAATATCATAGTAGCATATATTCTTTGTATAGCTACATGAGGACTTTGACAAAATTAAGAACAAGACAGAAAATCTGTAGGAAAGTAAATATAGTGCTGGAAATGTGATTTTAAATTAAACTATAGGCATATTGAAATGGATGAAAACTCTTGAGTACCATGATTAAATTGCCTTTAAATATGAGGTTTAGGTTAGAGGGATAATTGGATCTTATTGAAAAGGAAAAATGTTTTTTAGATTAAAAGAAGAAAAGATACCTTTTGGGTGTCTTTTCTTTAGGTAAACAGTTCACATATTGCTGAATTAGATACGAAACCATAATTCGACTACGAATTAAATCCTAACATAATCTGAACAGAAAAAATATGTAATATTATATTTTTAGTTTTTAATTATTTTATTCAATATAGAGAAGCAACGTAAATAAAAGGGCATGCAGTCGTATCAGCAGCCCTTTTTAGGAGGAATTCAAGACACCATTAGGACACGTATTGGTAAACAGGTTCAAAAATAGTATATGTGAAAAGAAAAAGTCCTATACCAAAAGTAGACAGGACCTTATTTTTTTACATTTTAAAAAATGAAATTCCGTCCTTTTGAAATCAGTACAGCACACACTTGGTTTGTAATGAATTTAGAAAAAGTATACATGAAAATGGCAGACAACTATTTTGTTGCCTGCCGGTGCCAGTGGGTTGAATGAGTTAGTCAATTCAATAAATTGTGCTATCCCATTACCAGAAGAGTGAAGCCGCTAGTTCAAACGGCTTAGATATAGTTTGCCTAACAAAGAAAAAATTATAAGTAGAGATTTTGTTTACTCTATATGAAAAGATAAATAGATATTCATCAGACAAGGATAATTTAGCATACCTTGAATAGGGTGTAGGAACGAATTAAAGAAAAGGATATTTGTTTAGGAAGGGACTGACTCAGGAATGGGACTTTCGGACAGGATTTGGGGAGCGATGATTGCCTTTGGCATTGCGACTAATATCGTTGCTTGTATAATGGCAGTATACATTCAAAAATATGAGCTAATGATAAATGAACTTACAAATATTTTATTTTTAATAATTATCTCTTTAACGTTTATTAAGATGAAAATTAACAAATGGGTGGCATTAGGATTTACATTGGTTGTAATAGAGAAAGGTATTCAAGCGGGATATGACTTCTACACACATAATTATTATAGTGTCAGTTGGAGTTTAGCTATCATTGTCTATTGCATATACGAGATGGAAAAGTATTATATTGAAATAAATGAATAGGCGCAACAAAAAGGTGTTAGTAGGCGGAATTCTTTTTAAAATACTATAAAAAAGACACTACAAGAGTGTCTTTTTTTTGAAAATACTCTATAATTAACTTTGGGGAAGGTAATGTTAGAGTATTCGTTTAGCATTATCTTTATATTTGATAAACCATGAAATCGAAAGATTTTGTGGTTTATTTTATGAACAATAGATATTACAGTATTGGCAGTGAGCTATTGATCATTATAAGCATTAGGAGAGAGGGGTTCAAAGTCTAACATCGAATAACGGTTCCGGAATATAGTGTTGCGAAATGATCTCCCATATCCCAAACGGTACTTGCCTGTATATAGCCCTTAAAGCCTTCTGAAGAATAATAAATCTCTTTTGGTATACTTTCTTCAGTTTGGAAATGTGCTTTAGAGTACTTTACATAATGGTTTTTAATAACTTTTGATTCGGGAACAATAGTGTTTTTTTGTTCCATTGTTTGCCTAGCACTAGAAGTTGGTATGAATTTTACAGAATCTTGGTAATTAGTATCTAAGGTGTCAGCTTGTACACTGTGTGACGAAACAAAGGTACTTAAACTACTTCCCACGATTAAAGTTGCAAATGCTAACTTTGAGAATTTTGCTAATCTACTCATTTTATAATCTCCTTTTCATAATTTTGTAAGGTACCTCCTTACACCTCACAGTCTATATCCACTACAAAAGGGTGTACATACATATTGATAGACAAATTTCTACAAAATACCTCATGTTTTGGCGTTTATGTATAATAATCCAATGTCTAATAATCTATCAAAAGTAAAAAGGTAGGTCTTATATAAAAGAAAATGAATAATTTATGCAGAGTTTGTATATAAGATTATTGTTTAAATATTCTAAAATGAGTTGATAAAGATGTTGGTAGGTTTTTTGGAAAAGAAATGATTCCCTAGGTGAAATTTGAAAGAAAGATTCTCTGTTAGAGTTTTTATAAGGGAATTCATTTTCGTAGATTTAAAATGTAAAATTAACTAAAGAATTAAGTACAAGCACACATTTTAAATAAAGGCTCTGTCGGTGGTCGTCTAATAAATGAAATGACTGATGCTTATGATAGTTTGCGTCTAGCAACATTCAGTGTATAAACGAATGAATCAAGAAAAGGGTGAAATATTGGATAACTCGAAATGGATGCCTTTAAGTAATGTTGATGATGATGAGGAAATTTGGGCAGGAGCAAGAGTTAGGTTGTACAATGTTGATATGAATAGAGAAGACAAAGAAAATAATTTCTATGAATATATTATTTCTTATATCTATGACAACAATAACTACTTACAATTAACTAATTTAACAAGAGGAAAAGCAGGCTATGTTATTTGTGTCATTGAAAAAGAATTACCAAATAATTATGCATTGGGCAAAACATTAAAGCAAAGAATAGGCTTAGAAAATACCTATTTTAGATTTGAATGTGAATAATCAACAACTAAGAGAAGTACCAACTCTAAGGTGTCTTCCCATATTTAATACTTTTTATCAATAATTAATATTAACAGAGCCAAAATAAAAAAGTGAGAAAAATGATAAACATTCTTCTCACTTTCATCAATTAGGGTGGCATATACATAAATATGCGTCTGGGTAGATTTTCGGATGAAAAATCCACATGCATAGTATAACAAAAAAATTAAGGTTTTTTGCATGTAATATTGCATATAAAAAATAGTAAAGTTTTAAATTTAAATATTAAAAACTTATATATACATGTTACAATGTAATTCTCTAATTTATTTTATTCTCCTATTTAGAATTTGTGGTTTAGTGATTCAATAATACAAAAGTGGTTGTAATAAATAGATAAATCAATGAAGTAATACAGTTAGAATGGTTAAAAGGCAGTTAAATATAATTATTAAAAGAATAAATGTACTTAGTTAGGTTTTGTGAATTTATTATGGTAAGGATTTCATCTGATTGGAATAGCGCTAAACTAAATTTTTATCCAAACGAATCCAATAATTATTTTCAAAATGAGTATATGTTTCATCCAGTTTATATTGAATAATTCGTATTCTAATAATTGCTCAATATAGAAAAATAACATATTTAAAAGGAGGATAGATAAAACTCTACCTGTGAAATTTAAATTGCTAAATTATAAAGTATCAATAATAGGATGTAATTATAGTTCCGTTTCTAATGGTACTATAAATGAATGTGGAAAAAATAAAGGAGAAAAATTTAAATAGACTATAAAAGTAGTAAAAATGAAAAGGAGAAGTAGCTAGTGTTTAATATAAAAGAAAGATTGGGACAAATAAAGCTTAAAACGAAGTTGTCTATGGCATTTATAGCAATATTAATTATACCAAGTCTTATTGTAGGAGTATCATCTTATAATAAAGCAAAAACAGATCTTAATGAAACAATTCTACAATCAGCAAAAGATAATATAAGTATTTTAGATAAGATTGTTGATGATGAATTAGAAAATAAGCATACAGATGTCACTCATTTTGCAAAGGTACTTACACAAGGTGATTATAATCCTGAACAATCGCAAAATGTACAGAGTAAATTTGATCAATATATACAGTTACATCCAGAAATAGAAACGATTTATACAGCATCCAGTAACAATCAATTTATTCATGCACCTGTTGGAAAAATACCAGAAGGGTTTAATCCGTTAGAAAGCAGTTGGTATAAGGATGCAGTAAAAGCAAATGGAGAGATTATTGTTTCATCTCCATATAAATCAAAGGCTACAGGAAATATGGTAATTGCAATTGCAAAGCAAAATGCAGATAAAAGTGGTGTCATTGGCGTAGATTTGAATATTACAGATATCGTAAAAACATCCAAAATGATTAAAATTGGAAAGCAAGGGTTTGTATCTATAGTCAGTCAAGATAAAACAATAGTTGTTCATCCATCACTAAAGCCAGGAGAGAAATTAGAGAAAACTTTAGCGGATGAACTGTACAAGAAAGAAGATGACGTAATTACTTATAGCCTTAACGGGGAAGATCGAAACATAAGCTTTAAGACAAACAAAAAAACAGGTTGGAAAATAGCTGGCGTAATGCCTACGAAAGAAATTGAAGAAGCTACCAATCCTATTTTTTATAAAACGCTCACTATAATAGGGGCTTCATTATTGTTAGGTGGCATTGTAATTTTATTCATACTTAGATCTATTATTAATCCACTAAGACAATTAGTTATTTCGGCCCAAAGAATTAGTCAGGGAGATTTGACCGAGAAAATAGATATTCGTTCAAAGGATGAACTTGGTCAATTAGGCGGTAGTTTCAATACAATGGCAGAGTCGTTACGTAATATTATTTCTCAAATTAACACATCTGCAGGACATGTAGCTGCGTCTTCTGAGGAACTAACTGCTAGTGTAGAACAAGCAAGTGTTGCGACGGAACAAATTACAAAAGAGATGGAAGAGATCTCGAACAGTGCAGAGGTTCAAAATAATGAAGTTGAGTCTGGAGCTGAATTAATTGGTGAGGTAACACGAAATATTCAATATGTAGCTGAGAATGCATCTGAAGTATCGGCTTCATCCATATACACAAAACAAAAAGCCAATGAAGGTGAACAATTAGTAGAACAAACTGTAACACAAATGCAGTCTATCCATCACTCTGTTTCTCAATCCGATAATGTAATAAAATTATTAGATAAGAAATCGCAACAAATTGGAAGTATATTAGAAGCGATTCAAAATATTGCGGAACAAACAAATTTATTAGCATTGAATGCAGCAATTGAAGCAGCTAGAGCAGGAGAACAGGGACGAGGGTTTGCAATTGTTGCCGATGAAGTTAGGAAGCTAGCAGAGCAATCGTCCGATTCTTCGATGGAAATTGGCAGTTTAATTAAGGAAATACAAGCAGACGTACATGAGACTGTAAAAGCTATGAATGAAGTAGGAGTAGAAGTACAGTCGGGAATTAAGGTTGCGAATGATACAAAACAAAGTTTTTATGAGATTTCAAAATCTGCAAATGATATTGTATCAAAAGTGCATGGTATGGTAGAACTATCAAATAAAATGACAACTGATGCAATGAAAGTCGATACATCAATTGATCAAATATCTATAGCTGTAAAAGAGAATTCTTCAAGTATGCAAACGATAGCTGGTTCATCTGAGGAACAACATGCTTCTATGGAAGAGATAAATTCTTCAGCAATACAATTAGCGCAGATGGCGGAAGAACTTCAAGAGTTAATTGGTGGATTTAAGATTTAAAGAGTGGAAATGAAAAAAATTATAACATAGTAAATAAGTATAATATGTACTCTCTACACGTATTGAACAGGCAGATAAGCCATTTAAAAACCCTCCATTTGGAGGGTTTTTAAATACATTTACATTAAATTTGTTGCGGTGCACCAACATCACTATATGAAGGAGCGGGATAATGTCCATGAGTAGCAAGTTGATCTGTTTTAGAAAACTGAGAAATTCCCACCGTTAACACCCCAATGAAAGCAATGCCAGATAATAATAAGCTGATTTTTTTCATCATTTTAAGACTCCTTTTTCAATTAATTTTAGTCTTGCTTGATAACAAATATGGAAATAGTCACTTACCTTTTTGTGGTTCTCTAATTGTCTACATTTTGTGGCAAATAATTCAGCGTATTCGACAACATATTCCCATAACTCTTCTTTCTCAAAGTATAAGATTCCTTCTTGAATGATTTTTTCTAATTCTTCCAATGGAATGTTTTCGTTTAATCTTTTTAAAATAAAGAAGTGATGTAGATATTCTTCGTTATGGATTTCTCTGCAGATCTTTAATCCCTTAACAATGAGTTTGCTAGCCGTTGATTGTTCTCCTAATTTATAATGTTCCTTAGCTTGTAGGAAGATAGCCTTGAAGTGTGTAGGGATTTTCTCTGTTACTTCTGAAAGGTGACGAATAGCTAAAGTAGACATACTTTGATCAGAGTACAGCCACCCCATAGTACTTTTTACGTATAACAAAGAATCTTCTGCCTTATTCTTTTGTAGTAAATCAATTGCACTTTGTAAATATTCTTCAGCTTGTTCGTACTGTTTTAAATAGATGCAGCAACCACCTAACAAACTATTACAAAAGGCTGTTTTTACTTCATAGCCTTCATACTTTGAAAAGATTGCTCTCGATTTATTTGCGTATTCGATAGAAGCGAGCATGTTATAGGTATGGTGATAAAAAGTAGCAATTCTATAGTAGAATTCAGCGTGTTCAATTTCATCTGGTATGTCTACTAGTATCTTTTCTGCCAGTTTATAATGTTCCTCTGCCTCAGTATAATTTGATATAAAAGTGGAATGGATGGATTTAAAAAAGTGATAATAGAAGCGTAGAAAATGGTCTGTAGGCATATCATAGTCACTAATGGCATCAAAGCTATTTTGTTGAATACCAAGGCTATCTGTTAAGACATTGTAACGGAATTCAAGTAGTGAGTAATATAGTAATAAATTTTGATCTTGATGTTCTTGATTTGGCTCAGTGCTTAATTTGCTGATTTTTTCATCAATTTTCTTTTTTAGATTAGTAGCTTTTATAACTTGTTGAGATAGCATAGATCGATACCAGTCGTTCAATAGAGCGGTTAACTGCTCATTTCCTTTTACTGAGACACTCATAATATACGCCCCCATCTTATAGAAATATCCTAATCCCATTTAATTATAAACATCATAACAAAATAGAAGAAAAAATGGAGTGATTTTACAATATTTTTCAAGAAAATTCATAAAAAACAATCAATTCGTGTCGAAAATACTTAGATTATAATACCAAAAGGTCACTAAAAAGATGATACGAATCCTCATACTTTCTATTAGGTGAACCAAGAAACTGTGATTGAAGATTTATGAAGTTTCGTTCTCTTAAAACGGATTAATTACGTATTAATTTTAAAATTATTTTATTTGGTACTATAATGTGTATCACAACGAAATGTCTAAACTTTGCGTATGTAAATAAGAAAAGAATAAAGAAAGCAAAGAAGAACTTGTAGGAATTCCTACAAGTTCTTCTTTAGATAATGTAAAAAGGTGAAACAGACTATCTTATTATTCGTAATAGGGAAATTATCTAATTTATAGCTGGATTTCATTATATAACGGGTATCAACATTTAGAGTTTTGATGTTTGGAAATTATGTGATTTCAAAAAAAGATGTACTGTTTTGAAGGTTTGTTTTTATTTTTGATTAAAGACAAATTAAAGACTGGTAGGGGAAAAAGTTTATAAAAGAGAAAGTCTCCTTGACTTGTTCTAAAAAGATGATTCTAAAAGTTATTTGTGTATAGAATAAGTAAGTCATGAATTCATCACCATTGGTGATAGTAAACATTCGGTTCAATATATTAGCAAGCAACTTGGTGGAATAGCTACAAGAAGGGGGAATTATAAAATTGTTAAAGCTCGGTATAATTCTAAAATATCAGATATAAATAGTGGAGTTTTTACCTTATTTACTTTTCGGGTAGGATAAGTACAAAAAAATAGGGGGGTGTTTCTTTGGCCGAAGCTCTTTTGACAGGGATAGTTTTTTTCATAACTAGAACAAATAAATTAATAATCGCATATACTGTATTGTCGTTAAATCAAGGCATTATTTTCTCAGAACAAAGGAATCACATATTTTTTAGTGATTCCTTTATTATACAGTATAAAGTCAATAATTTATTTAAAATATAACCGAAGAAATACAATCTTTGTGAATGGACGATTACATCATTCTAGGTATAGTAGGTTTATAATTTAGACTATAAAATTTAATGTGTCTGTTATTATTTTAGCCAAGAGGACTCCTTACTTAAGGAACTCACAGCAGGTATGAGTGAGAGTAATTCAAAGCATGCAATATTGTTTAATTTGGCTAACACATAGATTTATCATCTCTGTACTGGTGTAAGAATTATAATGCTTATACCAATCTATTGTATTTTCTAAAGTCTGTTGTAGGGACCATTTTGGCTGCCAATCAAGATTGAATTTTGCTTTGCTAATATCAAGGTTTAGTAAATTTGCTTCATGAAAATTTATTGGACCTATATTTTCTGCTGTCCAATCCCCGCCGCCCCAAATATCTAGTAAACTGGTCACTAATTTTTCTACTGGAACAATATTGCTAAGGGATGGTCCGAAGTTCCATGCTCCTGAATAAATGGTACCATTATTTATAATTTTTTCTGTAAGGAGTAAATACCCGCTTAAGGGTTCTAGTACATGTTGCCAGGGTCTAATAGCAGTAGGGTTTCTAATTATAATCTTTTTGTTTGACTCTAATGCTCGTATACAATCAGGAATAATTCTATCTATTGACCAGTCACCGCCACCAATTACATTACCAGCTCGAACGCTTGCAATTATTTTCTTGTGATGAGAAAAGTTTTCTTCTGGAAAGTAAGAATTTCGATAGGAAGAAATTAAAAGTTCGCAGCATCCTTTGCTTGAGCTATATATGTCATGGCCGCCCATAGGGTCAATTTCACGATAACCCCAAGGCCATTCTTTATTTTCATAGCACTTGTCACTTGTCACCATAATTCCTATTTTAGCTGATTCATGTAATCGAATTGCCTCAAGTACATTCATAGTTCCTACAACGTTTACCTCGTATGTTTCTCTAGGATATTCATATGAATACTTAACTAGAGGTTGGGCAGCTAAATGGAATACAATTTCAGGTTTATAATCTGTAAAAACCTTATTTAATTTATTAAAATCTCTAATGTCTCCACGGATATCAATTATATTATTTTGAAGGTTAGTAATGTTAAAGTTATCATTTTTATTTTTAGGATCCAATGAATATCCAATTACAGTAGCACCTAATTCATTTAACCATAGGGATAACCAAGAACCTTTAAAACCAGTATGTCCAGTAATTAAAATTGTCTTTCCGTAAAAAGCATCGTTAAAGTTTTGGTTTAACAATTAATCCACCTCCTTTAGTACCCTATTTTTAGGGGGTTAGGTATAAATGTTTATTATTTTTATACCAATTAACTGTTTTTATAATTCCTTCTTCAATATTAATTTTAGGTTCCCAGGAAAGAGAGTTTTTTATTTTTTGGACATCTGCTTCAGGAACCCATCTTTCATTTGTTCTAGAGGAAATTGCACCGTAATTTGGTCTGGAATTGGTTTTCAAATGTTTGAATAATAATTCTACATAATGTTTTAAGGGGTGAATAGTGCCGCTCCCAATATTGAAAATTTCATTTTGTACAGTAGTATTTTCTACTGCTAGGATACAGGCATCTATTATATTTTCTATATAACAATAATCTCTTAATTGATTACATAAAGTTAAATTTACTTCTTTGTTTTGTAATACTTGCAAGATTATATAGCTAAAAATTTTATGTGGCTCCTCGCCTTCTCCGAATATGCCAAAAGGTCTTAATGTTATAAGATTAATGCTGTTTTCGCTAGCAATTTGATGGGCGAGTATAGTAGCAGCAGCTTTGGTACTTCCATAGATATCTACAGGGTTTAGTAACATATTTTCATGAATAGGTTCCATCTTGTTACCGTATTCAGAACTACTCCCAAAATTGATGATTTTTTTACAATTCACAAATTTTGCTGCTTGAATAATGTTACAAGTCCCTAAAACATTTGTTTCTATAGCGTGGATGTAATCTGTATGGGCAGAATTTACACCATAGGCTGCTAGGTGAAAGATATAATCGGGATTAATTTTCTTTATTGCATCTTGAACTTGCTTTTTATCTCGTATATCTATTTCATAGGTTTCAATATATTTTAGAACATCCTTTAGTCTCCAACAGTTTGATGGTGTTCTTATAAAAAGAACAATTTTTGCTTGTAAATTTAAAAGTCTTCGTGCCAAGTGAGAACCAATAAAACCGTATCCACCAGTAATAAGGAAAGTTTTATTTTTAAATGAAGTAATCATAGTGATAATCTATCCTTTATTAAGATATATTTTTAGTTGCTGGAATAAATAGATTTATTTTTTAATAAGGAAAGTATCAGTCTTAATTGTGATGAGGTGAGGGGTATTTAAAATAATTTTTTATTGTTGCTGTATCAATTTGGTCAGCAAATAAAGAGGAGGGAGATTTTTGAAAAGTATTATGAAGGGTATGACATGTCTTGTTCAATTGTTCAATATAAGGAATGTATATATAATCTAAAACTGCTGGAGGTAATTCTAAAGTTTCTTGTTTCCATAAATCGAACTCATTTGGATTAATAATTTGCATACTTCCAAAATGAAAAGCAATTAATTCATCTTGATCAATAAAAACTTTGTTATCTGTTTTGGATATAGAACTGCTATTTAAAATGACATTCCAAGGTGCTGCATCAATACCTTTATGAGTCATGATTTTTATATTAGAAAAGATGTTAGGAATATGATTTAAATATTTTTGGTCACCCCATCTATTCATTTCAACATCATAATGATTATTGCAATATTCTAGGCATTTATCTTTCCACCATGTTAAAATCTCTTTACTATTTTGATCGTTTTTGAAGCCTACTAAACCAGCTTGGTATATACCGTGTATGTTTTCAATTTCAGTAGAGCTTCTTTGAGGGCAAAGGAATACAGAGTATTTCCACCATTCATCAAGAATGATATTAGGTGCTGTAAAGAAATACATATCAGCATCACAATATATAATGTGATCAACTTCCGGATAAAGACTCAGGACATGTAGACATAGGGGTGCTTTTAATGTCCAACAATATTCTTGTAAACTTCTATCATTTTTTATACTGAGGAGTTCATGATTTTCAATATCTTTTACCGGAATTAGTATAGCGTGCTGTAATTTTAATTTCTTTAATATTTGATAAGTTAAATCATCCATACAACAGATCCATACAGTAAATTTGGCGTTGAAATTTTCTAAGGAATAATAAGAGGTCAATCCTTGAATTAATCGTTCTTTACTTATAATCATTGAAAAATTCATAAAATGATTGGATTGATTCATTTTTCTTCTTAATTGTGAATCTTTATATAAGGTTTGAGCTTTATTTATATCTTTTTTACTTAAAAATTGTTTAGTATCTTTATTGAATTTATCTTTTAATTGATTTAAAACAAATTGAATTCTTTCTAAATAAGGAGTGTAAATATGGTTTAATATATTATTGGGTATTGAAATTGCTCCCAAAGACCAAAGATCAAAATCATTTTCAGTAAAGATAGTAATACATGCAAAATGATAAACAACTAGTTTGTCGTTTTCAATAAATATATCGTTTTTAGTCTTGTCAATTTTATAATCGTTATTATATATACAGTTCCAAGGTGCAGCATTTATACCTAAGTTATTTGAAATTTTTACTTTTGGAAAATATATAGGGATATAATCTAAATACTTTTGGTCTCCAAATTTCCCCTCCTCAGCCTCGGCACTGCACCAATCTAGACATTTATTTTTCCACCATCTTACACTTTTTAGTCCATAGAGATCATTCTTAAATCCAATTAGACCAGCCTGATATTTTCCATACATTTTTTCTACCCAATCACGATCTCTTTGGGGGGTAAGAAAAATAGAGTATTCACCCCATTCTTCAAAAATAATATTAGGATCAGAGAAAAAGCATAAATCACCATCACAATATAGAATAGATGGTAAATCATAATTGACCAATAAATATTCTATCAAGACAGATTTTAAAGTCCAACAATATTCATTTACTTTTCTTTTTCTCTTAATTGCTTTTAGTTCACTATCTTCTAATTCTTCAACTTGTAAAAGGTTTACATTAATTAAATTCATTGCTTTTAATAGTGAATATGCAGAAGGGTCTATACAACAAATCCACAATGTAAATTTTTCTGAGTACTGCATTAATGATTGCTGTAAAGCAATGATTTTCAAGACATATTCACTACCTACAATGACACAGAAATGATTATTTAGATCATGTTGTTGATTATAGAATTGGGGATTAATTCTTTTTTGAGTATTTTTTTTGGAAAGATTTGAAGCTTTAATTCCTGTTGAAAGCGGGTTAACTATTTTCTCATTAGAGGGGATATACAATCGAGGTAAACTTATTTTTTTATCATTAGAGTTCAACGCTTATTCAGTCCTCTCCACTAAAATTTATTAGGATTCCAACTTTCATCTACAGTTTTTAAATCTTTAGGTGTATCGACACTAGCCCAAAAGTCATTGTGTTCATAGACTGCGAGCTCATTGTCTTTTATTAAATTGCGAAGAGGATCTTCTTCTAGAACACAATCATCACTATTACCTAAATAATCAAATATTTCTTTGTTAAATACAAAAAAACCGCCATTAATTACTTCATCAAGTAATGGTTTTTCTTTAAAATCAATAGCAATTCCATCTTCGACCGCCAACAGACCATATTGACTATTTTTTTTAATGCCAGTTAATGTAGCAATTTTTCCTTTTTCTTTATGGAATGATATGAGTTGATCAATATCTATATTGGCTAATCCATCGCCATAAGTTAATAAAAATGTTTCCCCCTGTACAAAGGGTTCAAGTTTTTTTAGTCTTGCTCCGGTCATTGTATCAATTCCTGTATCTATAAAATGTATATTCCAATTTTCTAATTCCTGAAGTAGCGTATATTGACTGGTCTTAAAATTTAAACTAAAGTCATTTTCTTTCCAGCTAAAGTCCATAAAATATTCTTTAATTTTCTCACCTTTATATCCTAAGGGCAAAATGAAATCAGAATGTCCATATTTTCTATACCAATTCATTATATGCAAGAGGAGAGGCTTTCCTTGAACTCGAACTAATGGTTTGGGAATGTCCTCTAAAATTCCTTGCATCCGGAGCCCTTTTCCACCACACAAAATTATGACTTTCATAGATTTATTTCCTTCCTCTCTATATATTTTACTAATTTAAACTATGTAGTTTGTTTGATAAATGTATACACGGTTGTACCATAATGACAATCAACTAAAAAATATATGTTAGATTTATAGTTAAAATGCTGATTAAACGTGAAGAATACGCACTGTAGTTTCTCATCAATTTTATGTAAATTAGATTATTTTAAAATCAATTCTTTAGTTTATTTAATACTAATGAAAGAAATTGCTTGTTCGTAAGATAAAAGAAGGGGAGGGAAATCAAGAGAATTGAAGAAGCTTATAATTAAAAATCTAAGAAGATAAAATTATACTGAAAATAAGATGAAGTATGGATGTAAGTAGTCGTTAACATATTAAATAGGAAGAACATGCTGATTGTAAAAATGATTTTAAAGAAATTAGCAGAAGAATAGCGAAGGAAATTAACTATTTAAAGGAAAAGTAAACAAATATTCCATTTTACAGCCCTTCCCGAACGAGAAAGCCCCTCGCCTTTAGGCATGGGATGAAAGTGAGGTTGGATAAGGAGTGCACTAAAAACCGCAAGGTTTGTGGCACTCTAAGTATCCAAAATGTTGGTATCTTTTATTTTTTCATCTTTCGTGTTGCAGTTTTGTTATCCAACTGATACGATGCGAACATGATGAATGATTATAGAAGAACCAAAACAACCGTGTCATTAATTAACTATCATTTTGTGTTTTGCCCGCGATACAGAAGAAAGATTTTTCTTAACACAAAAGTAGAAGAACGTTTCAAGGAGTTGGTTCAAGAAATATGCGGAGAATTGGATATTTCTATTGTTGCAATGGAATGCGACAAAGACCACGTTCACTTGTTCTTAAATACACCACCAACACTTAGTCCTGCTGATACAATGGCAAAAATTAAAGGAGTGACATCAAAACGTTTGAGAGAAGAGTTTCCACATCTTCAACACTTGCCGAGCCTATGGACGCGTTCTTATTTTGTTTCTACTGCTGGAAGTGTATCAAGTGAGATAATAAAACATTATGTTGAAAATCAAAAAACGAGGGGGTGAAACTTGTGCCACAAACCATCACGGTTAAAGTTAAATTGCTTCCAACAAAAGAACAAATCATGCTATTGGAACAAAGTAGCCACGAGTATATAAAAGTCATTAATGCCCTTGTATCTGAAATGGTTGAAGCACAAGTTAGGTACACTTCGTATCACGAAGAAATTTGCTAAATGGATTGCTCAAATATCTGTCACGATTCCTACAAACGAAAAAACGGGAACAAAGATTTTAGGAGTAGACTTAGGTCTCAAAGTTCCTGCGGTAGCCATCACAGATGATGATAAAGTTCGTTTCTTCGGGAACGGTAGGCAAAACAAATTTATGAAACGTAAGTTTCGCAGTGTTCGCAAGAAATTAGGAGAAGCTAAGAAACTGAATGCCCTTCGTCAACTTGATGATAAAGAACAAAGATGGATGCAAGACCAAGACCACAAAGTAAGTCGTGTAATCGTTGATTTTGCAACGGATAATAATATTTCTGTCATTCGATTAGAGCAACTAACGAACATTCGACAGACGGCACGAACAAGCCGTAAAAACGAAAAAAATCTACACACTTGGTCATTCCATCGTTTAGCACAATTCATCGAGTACAAAGCGACATTAGTTGGCATAAAGGTCGAATATGTGGACCCTTTTTATACAAGTCAAACATGTCCGAAATGTTCTGAAAAGAACAAGGCGCAAGACAGGAAATACAAATGCCAATGTGGGTTTGAGAAACATCGTGATATCGTTGGGGCGATGAATATTCGCTACGCAACTGTGGTTGGCGGTAATAGTCAATCAGCCTAAGAACCTATATGGTCTGTCTTAGGAGGGGTGATGGCACACCCTCATCTTGAAGGCTGTTCAAAACAGAAATGGACTGCGAATGCTTAGTCATTCAAGAATCCCATCCGTTACACCGTAAGGTGTAGGACCTGCTGGGAGTGTCAAATGCTATAAATTTAAAAAAGAGCACCGTATAAAGGTGCTCTAGCGATTGAATTAAATTTGTAAAGAACCATTTATTCAATAAAGAAGGACTTATGAATTATTATATGAACGGTTTATTAATTAAGTGTGTATCAATTAAATGGGAATTGTATTTCTCTACACCTATTTTAATTTACCGGCAAAATCATGTTAAAAGTAAGAAGGAAATTATTAAGCTAACGTTATTTTGCTTAAAATATAATCCCAATCGGAATTATCACCTTCCCATCTATCCTGATAACGAGGGAGTTCAATTGAACAAACCTTCGATATTCCCCAATTTTGTACAACAATATTAGATATCCCCTCCTTAAAATTAACAATAAGAATATTAAAATCCTTATTTGTAATTTCGGATAATACGTTTTGCAATTCAACTGCTTCATCTCGATTTCCCCAAATCCTAATGAATAAAATCGATTCACTGCTATTTATTTTTTCAAGGAATCGATTAATTCTAGTTCCTAATTTAGATTTAAAAGAAGGATAGGTTGATTTCCAATCCTTTTCTGAGTTAATTGGAAAGTCATGCATTGAAAAACAATTATAATAAGTGTCCTTTATACAGTAGGTAATTCTTTCTGCCCATTTAGTTTGATTATCAAATTCTGATTCAATAAGACCGTAACTTTCTGAACCTTCTATGACCATATTTTCTAACTTCATAAATTTTTCAAATCGATTTTGAAGTAACCTGTTTACATCTGAAAGTGATGGATAATAAAACCAATCTAAAGGTCCAGAAAATGTTCTTAAATGGTGCCTTTTGATTTGGTTGGTGACTTGACACAACCCTCCTAAACTTACAATTAAGCCATAGGATTTTTGTATATCTTCTAGATTCATCCTTATCATCCTTTTTAAAAATAATTTAAATTATGTGTTCAGTATATGATGCAATAACATATTGATGTGGACCTATATATCAAAGTACATTGAGCTAAGACCATCGTATAAACTTAAAAAATTAAAATTCCTAAGTTAAGAGCTTCTATCTTTGACGTTATATCATGGAGTTGCTATTGGAATGAAAGCTGGTAGGGATATCGCACCAGAGTTATATACTATCCAGTAACTTAAATTAAAAACCAGTCCTGGATTACTGTAGTAAAATTGTTGTCTTTTTAAAAGAATCCTTAGATAAAAAAGAAAACTCTATTGGTTAGCATTTGACCAGTAGAGTTTTCTTAGAAGTAGTATCTTTTAGATAATAATTATTAATGAGGAAACTTCTAATGAGAAATGCTTTTAAATATAAGAAGGGTACTATTCTAAGTATTTTTCGACAAAGTGAGAGGGATATGAAGAAATAGGGGGGCCTATTTTAAAGTAGGATAAATTATTTTTTGAAATTGGTATATAGTTCTTTAACAAATAAAGTTTTTGCAATATGTCTTTATCTATAGGATGAAGCATGGAATCTGTCATTATGAAATAATTGTGATGATAGATAAATACTTTGCCTTCCGGTAGGATCGTGTGATTAGATATATTCGGATAAATAGGTGATCCGTCTAAAAATTGATCTAAACTATGTTGTGAAACTCTAATAATATCTTGAATTGAAAATTTAAATTTGCGAAATGCTATAGTGTTAATAAATGGACGTTTTTGATTATTTTCTATATAAAATAATTCTCCTTTTTCATTTTGCACAACCCGTAGATTGGGTATTGATGTTGTAAGGCTTATGGGTGGACCTTCTGTATATTTGTAGATAAATGGATCGGGAATTAAGACAATTTCATTTTGATTATATTTGAAGTAGGAAAGCATCTCTTTTGAAATGAGCCTACGTTTAAAATTATCAATTAAAAATACTTCACCCTGTGAATTACTGAACAAAATACCATTTAAATCTTTTGAAGGGAGGTTAGCATACAAGTTTTGGAAAGAGAATGGTGTTTTAAAAGTAATATCAAGCACTTTGTTAATGGGATAAAAAGGTTGGAATGTATTTAGGCGTTTCCAAAACATCGCATCTCCAACAAACCAATATAAAGGATTTGTATCCCAATATCCACGGTACTTTTCATAGACTTTTACTAATATTCTTTTAGTATGCATAACTGAACAGTGATCTACAACATTAGCAGCTGTATATAAAATTTTCGAAGCTTCTCTCACAAATTCATTTGTAGGTTGTAAGTTATAATCAACATGCTTTACGTATTGGGAAGAGTACACTATATCAATTTCAGGATGTTTTTCTAAGAAAGATAACATTTCAGCTAATCTGTTTGGAAGGTATATAGTATCATCCGTTAGATAGCAAATATAATCCCCACATGTTAATGGAAGTGCCTCATTGATAAGTTTTGCATATCTTGTAGTTTTATATCGTTCATCATTTTGTATAAAACTATTCTTATAAGTAATTCGAGGATCCTCTAGATAATTTTTTATGACATTTATAGTTTCTGGACAGGAGTTATCATCCATAATAAAAAGTTCCCATTCTTTATAAGTTTGCATTAGAACACTTTCAATAACTTGATTAATTAATGACGGCTTATTATAACTAGTAAGGATAATTGATATTTTGGGTTGCAAATACTTCACCTCTATTGAGAATATTGAATGTGTTTTTTCTAGTGAAATATAATAATTAAAGCTTTATTAACACTTTCTTTTTTATTTTAAATAGTTTATTACTTTTTCATAGATATGGTATGGACTATAGTGGAGAAAAAAGGATATAGGTGAATATAAATAATGCTATTAATTTTTTATAGGTAAAGAAATCTTTTTTAAAATTATCGGAACGGTTTGTCCTTTCTATTTATATAATAACGTAACTGTTTTTGTATTTGTTGATAAGGAGGAGAGGGATATTTGCCTAAAATTTCAGTTATAATGACAAGTTACAATAAGCCTGCGTTTGTTGAAAAATCGATATTAAGTGTATTAAACCAAACTTTTCAAGATTTTGAGCTTTTTATAATGGATGATAATTCAGATGAAATAACGCAGAAGGTGATTCAACCATTTATAAATAAGGAAAATGTACATTTTTATAAAAGTAATGTAGCTCATATTTCTGAAAGGACAAAAAAAGTCAGATATGCGGCTTTAATTAATGAAGCACTTAAGCATGCTAAAGGGGAATATATAACTTATATTACAGATGATAATCAATATGAAGAAGAACGCTTGAAAAAGATGTCTAGTTATCTTGATGAGAATGAAGATGTTCAAATTATTTACTCTGCATCAAAAACGATTCATATAGATGAATCAGATATGCCTATTAAAACTGTTGAAAGACCTGCCAAAAAAATTACAAATAATGCGCCATGTACCATTGATCATTGTTCTATTATGCATAGAGCATCTGTTTTACCAATTCTTGAAAAAAGGTGGAATTCTTACTGGGATGAAGATCCTCAGTTTTACCGGATAGGAGATGCACGTTTCTTTTGGAGATTAAATCACTATTGGGATTTTTATCCCTTAGATGAAATTTTAGATATTAATTATATTACTCCTCATTCAATACATGCACAGTTATTTGCAGAAGAAAAAAATGAATTTGTGCAATTATTACCACCACAAAGAACATGCAAAGAATTAAGAGAAGATCTAAGAAGAAAAAGAGGGTGAAAAATTGAGTGACATTTATTTGAAAAATTACTGGCTATTAAATTTAGAATATATAAATATTTTTTCAGAGTTAAAGTATCATAACATTCCTTTGCCATTACTGAGTAATTTTTATCAATATTTAGATGAAGATATAAAAAATAAAATGAAAGATGATAATTTTTACAAGCAATTGTCAATTGAACCAATAGCGGAAACACAGTTACAGTTGGAGTTTGAAAAAATAATTTCTGCATTTCAATCAAAAATAAAAAGAAAAAATAAAGATGGAATAATCCTGCTAAATTCAGATTATCTCCGTTTTTCAGTAAGTAATTTTACCCACTTTCATCCAAATCAAACTAAGATATTAACAAGATCAAAAAAACCAGAACTTTATGGTCTTCCTACAGTTTGTGCACCAGATTATATAAATAAATCCCCTAATAACGCAAATGTTTATATAGAAAAAGCTAAAGAAATCTTTTTAAGGTTTAATAAACACCCACTACTATCAAACACGTTTTTTCAAAAAAAATTACTCAGCGACCTTCCTATCATGATTGAGAAACTTAATGTGGCTCATTTTATTTTTAAAGAACAAGATATATCTGGTGTGATTGTTGGTACTACGGAAGATATAACAAGTAGAGCTCTTACTTTTCTTTCAAGTAGTGAGGGTATACCAAGTTATTGCTTGCAGCATGGCGCAATAATGGGAGAAGAAGCATACTTTCCGGTTTTCGCAACAAAACAGGTCGTATATGGGAAATATGAAGAAGGTTGGTACCTTCAAAAAGGGGTCACTGAATCTCAAATTGAAATATTAGGGCACCCCAGATATGATGAGATCTTTGATAGAGTATATATGGATGAAAAGAATTTTTTTAATAAATTAAAAATAGACACCTCTACAAAATTGGTTTTTATTGCAACCCAGCCATTTAAAACTTCATTTTATACCGAACTGACAGAAAAGCTAGTAAAAGACAAAAATATTACGGTTATTATAAAGCCTCATCCTTGGGAAAAAGGGCGCAACCTAGTAGGAGAATATATTAAGTTAAGTAACACATATCCAAATGTTAAATATATAACAAATGAAGTGAACATGTATGATGTTATTTTACATGCAAATCTTGTGGTTATCTCAAATTCAACAGTAGGATTAGAGGCAATGTTATTAGACAAACCTGTAGTTGTTTATAAATCTTTATTAGAGGAAAGGGATTATAAATATTACGATACGCTAGATTGGCTTGTAAACCATTCTATGGAGGATGTGACTAGTACGATTAAAAAGGTTCTACATGATCCTTTACAATCTAATTTAGCAAAAGAATTAAGAAAAAAATTTATTAATGAAAACTATCCGCAAGAAGCATGCACAAAAAGATTAATAAATTTAATTCAAGGTGAAAAAGATTAAACTCATCACCATTTATAAATATTTGAAGTAAAAGATTATATCCTCAGTTTTCAATGATTAATATGTATCTTAAACTTGCAATGGAAACGTGTGTTTTAATATCCGATAAACCAGTTTATCTCTCAACAAACGGCTTGCTAATGGAACTACACACAAATTGAAGAGAGGTTTTCTTAGCTAAAATTAATTTTTTAATATGAGGAGGTATATATTTTCATGTTTTTTAAAGATAAAAACGTTTTAATTATTGGTGGAACAGGAACAATTGGAAAAAGCATTCTTTCTAATGTTCTACAGGAAAAGCCAAAAGTGGTAAGGGTTCTTAGTAGAAGTGAATATAATCAATTTTTATTACAAGAAGAATTTAGGGATAAAAATCAAAATATTCGTTATTTAATTGGGGATATTCGTAATTATGATCGAGTATTTAGTGCGATGGAAAATATTGATTATGTATTTCATGTGGCCGCGATGAAGCATGTGTCTTTTTGTGAATATAATCCGTTTGAAGCAGTTTTGACAAATATTTTTGGAACACAAAATGTAATAAGAGCCGCAATTGCTCAGAAAGTAAAAAAGGTAGTTTTTACAAGTTCTGATAAAGCGATTTCACCAACAAATAATTACGGTGCAACAAAGTTGACTGCTGAAAGATTGATTACATCAGCGGAATATTCAAAAGGTTCAAGTGAAACGATATTTGCAAGTGTTCGTTTCGGAAATGTGATGGGGTCAAGAGGATCTGTCATTCCTTTATTTGAAAATCAAATTAAAGAAAACCAAAAAATAACTGTAACGGATCTTAGTATGAGTAGATTTATGATGACACTGAATCAAGCAACTATGTTAACAATTGAAGCAATGAAAATAGCAAAGGGTGGTGAAACTTTTATATTAAAAATGCCAGTTATTTCATTAAAAGATTTAAGTGAAGTGATGATAGAAGAAGTTACAAAGTTATATGGATTGCCCAAGGAGAATATAAAAATTGAAGAAATTGGGTTAAAACCTGGTGAAAAAATGTATGAAGAACTTATGACGCATGATGAATCTTTACAGGCTTTTGAATTACCAGATATGTTTATCATTCCTAGCCCTTTAAAAAAGGGAACTCAATATGAAAATGCAAAATGTGCGAAGGCTGGGTTTTATCGTTCTGATCATCAAAATGCGATTTCAAAAGAAGAGCTTAGAAATTTAATATTAAACCAGCAACTATTAACAGGAGGGGAGAAACTATGAAAATATTAGTAACTGGTGGTGCAGGTTTTATTGGTAGGTGGGTTGTAAAGAGATTATTGCAGGATAAGCATGAAGTATGGTTATTAGACAACCTAGCTAATTCAATTACTGCAAATATTACCGAATTTGCACACGATTTAAATTTAAAACAATGCATTCAAGGGGATATTAAAGATCAAAAATTAGTTGCTCAATTATTTGAAAATAATTCATTTGACCTTTGTTATCATTTAGCAGCGAGTATCAATGTTCAAGATAGTATAGATGATGCTAGATCAACTTTTGAAAATGATACAATAGGTACTTTTAATTTGTTAGAACAATGTCTTAAGTATGATGTCAAAATGGTCTTTATGAGTACTTGTATGGTATATGATAAAGCTACTAATATACAAGGGATATCGGAATTAGACCCAATTAAACCAGCTTCTCCATATGCTGGGTCAAAAATTGCTGCTGAAAACATGGTTTTATCTTACTATTATGCTTATAAGCTACCTGTAGTGGTTATTCGCCCATTTAATACGTATGGTCCATTTCAGAAAACAGGTGGGGAAGGTGGAGTTGTTGCCATTTTTATAAATAATAAATTAGATAATGTACCATTAAATATTTATGGGGATGGGAAACAAACGAGAGACCTTTTATACGTTGAAGATTGTGCAGATTTTGTTGTGGCAGCAGGATACTCTGCAAAAGCAAATGGTCATATCATCAATGCTGGAACAGGAAAAGATATATCCATTAATAAATTAGCAGAATTGATTTCGGAAAATAAAGTAAGTATTCAACATGTAACTCATATCCATCCGCAAAGTGAAATCCCAAAATTATTATGTAACTATGAAAAAGCAAAAACAATATTAAATTGGGAACCGAAAGTTTCTTTAGAAGATGGAGTTAGTAAGACAGAAGAGTGGATTAAATCTTTAAAAATTTACCCTAAGGAGAAAGAGTAATGGTAAGGGGAATTCTCGGTATGCATGGAGGAAAGCCTGTTAGAGAAACTTATCTACCATATGGTCAGCAACAAATTGATGAATATGACATTCAGGCTGTTGTAGACGTATTAAAAGGGGATTTTTTAACAACAGGACCTATGGTTCGACAGTTTGAGGAGGCTATAGCGAAATATGTGGGAGCAAAATACGCTGTTTCCTTTTCAAATGGTACAGCTGCATTGCATGCTGCCTGTTATGCGGCTGGCATAACTGAGGGAGATGAAGTAATTACAACTCCAATGACATTTGTAGCAAGTGCAAATTGCATTTTATACCAGGGGGGAAAGCCGGTATTCGCCGATATTGACAATGAAACATATAACATTAGTTCTAAATCTATAGAGGAAAAGATTACAAGCAAAACAAAAGCCATTATTCCCGTACACTTTACTGGGCAGCCTGTAGAGTTAGAAGCAATACAAAAAATAGCAAAACAAAATAATTTGATTATCATTGAAGATGCAGCCCACGCATTAGGAGCCACATATAAAAATAAAAAGATTGGTTCAATTGGTGATATGACAATGTTTAGCTTTCATCCGGTAAAACATATTACTACCGGAGAGGGCGGAGTAATTACCACAAATAATCCTCTTTTTTATGAAAAACTTGTTCAATTCCGTACGCATGGAATTGAAAGGAATCCCCAAAAACTTCTTGAAAATCATGGGCCTTGGTATTATGAAATGCAATTCTTAGGTTACAACTATAGAATAACGGATATACAAGCTGCTCTTGGTTTATCACAGTTAAGTAAATTAGACTCTTTTATTAAGATTCGAAAGAAATATGTAGACATCTATAATAAAGAATTTAGTTGTTTATCTGAAATTATCATACCAAAGCAATTGCCTCAAACCAGTTCGAGCTGGCACCTTTATATTATTCGTTTAAATACTAAATTATTAAAATGTAATCGAAAAGAAGTTTACGAGGCGTTACAAAGAGAAAATATCGGTGCGAATGTGCACTATATACCCGTACATTTACAACCGTTTTATCAAAAATTAGGTTATGAAAAAGGTATTTGTCCACAAGCAGAAAACGTATATGAGGAAATTATTACGCTTCCTCTATTTCCTAAAATGATAGAAGCTGATGTGTGGGATGTAATACAAGCTGTGAGAAAAGTTCTTTCGTTTTATAGTGTTGTTAAAAATTAAATGAAAGGAGTGTTATTATAATTGCAAAAACCAAAATTATTAAGAGCGGTTACAAAAGTTGATATTAAAAAAGGAGAGATTATTACAGCTAATAAAGTAACAATGGAGTTAAATGTTGTAGAAAATGCGCTGAACAAGCTTGAAGCAGAGGAATTATTACCTCAGGTAGCTGTATATAATTTGTCTGCAGGTACCCCATTAACAAAAGAGGTTATTGAGCCTCCTAAGGTAGTAATAATTGTACTTTGCCGCTTAAAATCTACTAGATTACCTTTAAAAGCCATATTGCCAATACACGGAGTTTCTTCCATTGAACGATGTCTTATAAATACATTAGCTATTCCAGGAAAACATCAGGTCATACTTGCTACTTCAGATATTGCACAAGATGACCCTTTGGAAAAATTTAATTTAGATGGAAAGGTTAAGGTTTTTAGAGGTGATCCAGAAAATACCGCTGATCGCATGTTCCAAGCTGCAAAACAAGAAAATGCGAACATTGTCATGCGGATTACAGGAGATTGCCCAGCTGTGTCACCAGAAATTAATACTTTTTTACTAGATGAACATTTGAAAAGTGGTGCAGATTATACACAGGCAGAGTTAAGTACGTTACCTGTCGGAACAGCAGGCGATATTTTTACATTAGAGGCAATTGAACGACTACTACAAACCCCAAAACCTTTAACCTATGCAGAATACCTTCCATTTTATTTTATTAATAATCCACATTTATTTCGTATCAATATAGTGAAACTTCCTCCACCATTTTGTTACCCTACTTGGAGGTTAACATTAGATGAACAACCGGATTTAGATATGTTCAATGAACTTTATAAAGGTCTGAATGTAAAATCTAAACCTTTATTTTTTCATCAAATAAAAGATTACATCCTTCGAAATCCTGAACTTATTGAAATGAATAATCATGTGAAATTGAAATGGGCAAATCAACAATCATTAGTAGATGAGTTAAATAGAGAAACGAAATTATAAGTTAATAAGTTATAGTGCTTTTAGTGAGGAGGGAGTATCTTGCTTGAGAAAAAAATTGCCTTTCGCGCCGACGCATCTATTGAATTAGGTACCGGTCATATCATGCGTTGTTTAACACTGGCTCAAGAGTTGCGAAATAAAGGTGCTCAGGTATATTTCATTTGTCGTAAGCTGCAAGGTGATTTGCATCAATATATTTTAAATAAAGGATTTCATGTGTTTGTATTAGATGGAGATGGTGAAAATACGAATTTCTTAAGTGCAAAAAACGAGAGGTATTTAAATTGGCTAAAATATCATTGGTTTGTTGATGCGCAGCAGACCAATGATATTTTGTCGCAACTTCCCAAGTGTGATTGGTTAATTGTTGATCATTATGGATTAGATAATAAGTGGGAGTCTGCTTTAAGAAAAAGTGTAAGAAAAATTATGGTAATCGATGATCTTGCAAATCGAATGCATGACTGTGATTTGTTACTAGACCAAAATTTATATGATAACCTTAATGGTCGCTATAAAGATTTAATACCAGAGCACTCATTAGTAAAATTGGGGCCTAAATACGCTATATTACGACCAGAGTTTCATGCAGCTAAGAAGATTTCACGAAAAAGAACAGGAAAAATTGAGAGGATTTTTATTTTTTTTGGTGGCCATGATGTAACAAATGAGACATTAAAAACGTTAAGAGCTTTACAAAATATAAATAAAGATAACTTAAAAATAGACGTTGTGGTAGGTAGCCAAAATCCTCATAAAGAGGATATTCAAACTTATTGTAAGAGTGTTACTAACGCTTCATATTATTGTCAAATAGAGAATATGGAAGAGCTTCTCGTACGAGCGGATTTAGGGATAGGAGCTGGGGGCACAACCACATGGGAACGATGTTTTCTTGGATTACCTTCTATAACAATTACAACTGCCCAAAATCAAATTGAAGTAACAAAGGCTGTAGCTAAGGTTGGAGCTACATGGAATATTGGTACAGCTGAAAATGTTTCGGATAAAGTAATTGCGAAATGTCTAAACAAACTTTTATCAGATTCTAAAATAGTGAAAGAAATGTCTAATAAAGCTCTTTCTATACAGTGTGCCAGTAATACAAATGAAATAGTAAAAATTATTTTAGGAGGATAGTATGTTAGATATTGGGGATTTTCAATTGAAAAGTTTAGAAAAGAAAGATTTAGAACTTATTTTAAAGTGGCGGAATACAAAAGAAATTCGGTCGGTTATGTATAAAAATCATCAAATAACAATAGACGAACATTTAAAGTGGTATGAAAAGCTAGTAATAGATGATACAAAGGTTGCAAGATTATTAATATATAAAGAAAAACCAATTGGATTTGTTAATTTTACAAAAATAGATAAAATGGATCGAACTTGTTATTGGGGATTTTATATAGGTGAAAAGCAAAGTGTAAGACGTGCCGGAACTGTATTAGGTTTATTAGCATTAGATTTTATTTTTGAAATCAAAGACATACACAAAGTATGTGCAGAAATAATAGAATCAAACCGTATTAGTTTAAATTTCCATCAGAAAATTGGTTTCCAAGAAGAGGGAAGATATGAAGATTATATTTACAGGGACAATGATTATGTTGATGTCATTACAATGACCTTGTCCCGTGAACAATGGGAGGAAAGAAGAGAATCTATAAAAAAAGAGCTTGAAGGTGACAAAAATGAGTAATGTATATATCGGAGGTAGAGAGATTGGCAATAGTTTGCCACCATTTATTATTGCAGAAATGTCAGGAAATCATAATCAATCATTAGATAGAGCGTTGCAAATTGTAGAGGCAGCTGCGGAGGCCGGGGCACAAGGATTTAAAATTCAAACATATACACCAGATACAATGACTTTAAATATAGAAAATGGTGATTTTTTAATTCATGATACGAAAAGTTTATGGAAAGGCAAATCACTTTATCATTTATACAAAGAAGCATATACACCATGGGAGTGGCATAAACCAATTTTTGATCGCTGTATAGAGTTAGGAATGATACCATTTAGTACGCCTTTTGATGAAACAGCTGTAGACTTTCTAGAGACATTAAATGTTTCATGTTATAAAATTGCATCTTTTGAAAATACTGATATTCCCCTCATACGTAAAGTAGCCGCAACAGGAAAACCAATAATCATTTCGACAGGTATGGCTTCAATCGCTGAACTAGATGAAACAGTAAGGGCTGCGAGAGAAGAAGGGTGTAAAGAACTAATTCTTTTAAAATGTACAAGTACGTATCCTGCATCTCCAAAATCTACAAATATAGTTACTATACCTCATATGAAAGAGTTATTTAACTGTCAGGTGGGCTTATCAGATCATACACTGGGAGTAGGTGTATCTGTAGCAAGTGTTGCCTTGGGAGCTACAGTAATTGAGAAACATTTAACGCTCTCAAGGTCGGATGGAGGAGTTGATGCTAAATTTTCAATGGAACCAGCTGAATTTAAATTATTAGTAAGCGAAACTGAAAAAGCATGGGAATCTTTGGGGAATGTATATTATGGACCTACTGATATAGAAAAAGATTCTTTAAAATTTAGAAGATCATTATATGTAGTAGAAAACATAAAAGCAGGAGAAGTCTTTACAAATGAAAATGTTAAAGCTATTAGACCAGGGAATGGCTTATTACCAAAGCACTTATCCAAAATTATCGGGAAAAAAGCGAGTAAGGATATAGAAAAAGGGACGCCTGTTTCATGGGATTTAATTTAATGCCGAGGAAATTAGAGCGTTTATAGAAAGACTTATAATGAAAATGCTATTTTTAGTAGGAGGTAAATTTAAAAGGCCCTGTTTTTAGACAGGGCCTTTTAAAAGGGCAAGACATTCAACAACTGAAGGTACCTTTATATTACCATTATTGGGATTTTGATACCATGTACTTGGTGTTGAGAAATAAAAAGGTAATCGTCGCTGAATTACCTTTTGATAAAATAGAGTACTTTCAAACATAATATATTCGAAGTCTTATGATATGTGTAAATAAAATAGCAGCTAGTGTAAGCTAGCTGCTTAATACAGAAAAGAGAAGAACTACAGGGACGGTTAAATGAGTTCTGGCTTTCGCCTATCTTTAGTATTGACGGAATATTTAGTTTTATGCTGACAAACTTAAAAAGAGGATCTATAAAAAGATCTCTTTAAGGAAGAAATGAGATATTGAAAAGTGAATTAGGTTTTTTAAATTCAAGATAATATATGACTATTTCATCATAATGTGACGATGATACATAAAAGAGCAGCCAACAAAAGCTAACTGCTCGGCTCTCGACCAAGAGAGTTAGAGTGGGAAGAATTTAAGGCGGATTTATTAAAAGCCTTGTCTACAGTATTAACGACATATTAAGTTTTATTCAAGTGTCTAGAGGGAAATATATAGGGCATTCAATTTTGAATTACTTGATGAAAATACAGTGGATTAGGGGATAAGTGGAGTATTTATTGAAATGACTTAACGTAACAAAGTATCCTCCTGTAGCTTCTCCATCGATGATGGCACTATGTAGCTTTTGAATGTATGGTCGTCCAATAGATTCTTTTGTATATCTTTTTACTTCAACAAATTTCACTTCATCATCTTTCCAAAGAATAATGTCTTTTCCTCCATCATTAGAACCTGGTGTAACTTGCGCTCGATATCCTCGAGAATTAAACAAGTCAGCGATTAAATATTCAAAGTTTCGCGGGTCAGTTCTTTCTGGATATTCACGATTCTATGGTTCTCTTAAGTATTTCATGCGAATCTCTTCTTCAGGGACCTCGGGTGCTTTAAGTATTATTCCTAATCCAAAAAGGATGACTAATGAAATGATAGCCCAAATCATACAATTCACCTCAGTATGAGTATAACCAGCGGAACACTATTCTATCTCTTCATACCAAATATCCTCAAAATATATAAGCAGAAATATTACGGTGATATGCCAGTGATTCATTTTTTACGGCTACTAAATACAAAAAAGAAACTTAAAGGGTTAGTACCTAATTACAATACGTTTGTGAAGATGGATATAATAGAATAAATATAAAAAGTGTTAAAAAGTTTGTAAACGAATCGGCTAATATCTATACAAAAGAAAATATCGCTGATATTTCACCTTCAATAATAGCTAAAATTAACTAGCATACACTGATACGAAATGTTGATAAAAAAATCCTTAATACTAAAAATGTAGTAGCAAACTTGTTATAATTGGTCCAAACGATGTTTATTCTCCATCTCATTGAAAGTGCAATTGAATCTTCAGGGGAATTGTGGTAGATTTCTATAGGGAAAAGACAAATTAAAATGCTTCTTCATAAAATTGAAAAAACATTTTAATTTATTAAGAATGAGTATTGAAGCAAAGATATTATTAATTTAATAAATTAATGAATGTGTGATTGTATAGTAGTCGTTATAAAATGGATCCTCTCATAAAAAGTATGCTGGCTAATAACTCTTGCATGAATTTTTTCGACCATTAATCTTTTCGAAATTGCATCATTTAAATAAAAAGATAATTTGTTTAAGCAGTCTTCAAAACTGTTATAGGATACAATTTCATCTTTATTGAAGAAGGATGAAAGGTCAGGTTTTTCTTCAATAATTTGAAAGCCTTGGCAAGCGGCAATATCAAAAGCGCGATTATTAATGGTATTATTTTTCACTTTATTTTTATTTTTATTCTGTGGAAATAGATGACTACGATGAGGATTTAAAATAAGACTAGCATTATTATAATAGAGTGCAACTTCTTGAGGTGGAATCCATCCTTCTATAATCTTAATTCTTCGGTGATTCTTCCATTTTTTTAATAACTTATTTCTCCAGTGTTGACCAATAATAGTATAGTGATAAGGCGTTTTTTCCAAGAGAAACTGTATCAATTTTACTCGGTTAGGATAAGGATATCCAATCAACAATACTTCACTTTTATATTTTGAATTTTTTTGATTTGGTTTAAATAGTTCTATATTAGTTGCTAATGGTAAGTGATATACATTGGTATATCCTAAAGCTGTGTAATATTTAAGTGCTTCGCTATCAATAGTAAATATAAAATCGAAGTTTTTTAATAGAAGAAGAGAAGTATCTATATAAAATGGATCCTCAGTTAGCCACACAGCTAATTTAATGTTCCTTTTTTTAAAATATTGAGTTGCTTTTTGTGGTAGATAATTACCTAATAAGGTGAAAACAATATCGGGATGAAACGTTGTTGTAATGAAATCCAATTGCTGTATTAATTCACTTGGCTGTACTGCTAACCATTCGAATTTTTGATCAATAAGAGTTCTTTGTATGCTTTGATCTAGATATTGATAGATTTTTGAGTAACCAGAAGTAATGTATAAGAGTTTCATATTTCAACACCTGCTTTTAGGTTTAAAATATATTATGAGATAAACGTAATACTTTCTATTTCTTTACAACTAATCTTAGTAATACTTGTAGTAGGAGGAGTAACTGAATTTTCCTCTTCTAATGTGACTATACAAGTATTAGGGTTAAAATTTGTAAACACAGCAGGACCAATAATATTCCCAGATTTACCAGTCACAGTAACGACTTCGCCTGGTTGTAAATTTTTAAAAATACTACATACTCCACCTGAACAACCAAATAAATTGCATAAGAACAAATTTATCCCTCCTTTAAACAATATACTATATCATATGAAATTTTGTAGAACGATGTGTAGACAAGTAACCTTTAGAAGAGAAAAAGTTTAAATTAAAGCATCATATTGAAATAATAGATGCAATAGAATGTTACATATCAGGGTGTACTGATTAGTACAGTCATTAGATTTTCTTAAATAGGGATTAAGCTAGAAAAATATGAAGCTTCTTAAGGAGTGGTTAAAGTAACACTTTCTATATCTTCACAACTAATAAATATAGTATTGGTTGAAGAGGGGGTTATCACATCTTCTTCTACCAACACTACTGCACATATATTCGGAAAGAATAGTGAAAAAGTAGCAGGCCCGATAATTTGACCTGATCTAGTGGTAACTGTAACTACTGTTCCTGTTGGCCACGAAGAGAATAAAAAACAAGCTAAACCTGTACAATCTGCCATATTAAATCCTCCTAGTTTTAAGTTTTAATTAAAATAATAAAGTCCAAACATTTTATAGTGTATGTGTAAGTAACATGAAGTGCTTGGACTAATAGAAATCACGTTCTGATATTATCTCTTTATGTTCAGTGAGATAACTACTAAATCCTATAATACAAAGGTTTAATAAATACAACATGGTCGGAAGGGTTAATGAAAAAGATATTCTATGACTTAGTAATTAGCTATTCCAAGGTCCAAATACTATGAATCGGAATTATAAAATGAGAAATTGGGATATATGGGGCTATGATGAATGATATTTGAATAGGATAAAATACAAAGCTAAAGTTTTCGATAGTGTTGATGGAAATCCCGAGCAATTAAAAAATTTTATTTATATGTAATTGTTTTAAAAGTATTTTCTAAGAGTAACAAGTGAAAGTTTTAAAAATGTAGTAAAAAATTGAACACAAGATTCATTCAAAAAAAAGAACACAGATCAGTGCTCTTAGAAAGTAAACTATATGGTTTTTGGATTAGTATATAGTATCATATGCTCGTTTTTTTTAAGGGTGTAAACAAAATTAAATAAAAATACTACATATGAGATCTTTAAAAGAGTAATAGCTCAACAGGATTGATTTGCAAATGGGTTGTTGGCTACATACAAACTAAATAACAATAAACTTATTAATAAATTTATATAAACAAAAATGGTTGAAAAGAAACTTTTTACATTACTAAATTCAATATTCAGGTTCTTATATGTATAAACGGATACTGTGAGATAGTAATGGGGCAAGGATAGATTGTAAGGAGAAAATTATATAAGTGATTAATTAATATAAAAACATCCTATTATTGTATATGTGGAAATTTGATGTTTCTATGCAGTTCGCTTCATGTAACTCATAATCCAATGTCTATTGGCATGTGATGTAATTAAATGTAGTTAGAATACAGGATAATATTGAAAAATATAAAGTATGTAGTGTTTGAAACAAATTAAAGAAGTAACATGGGGGATTCATGCATATAGTAATTTTGTTGATTTAATTTAACTGAATGTTCATTAAAATCAGATAAAATAATAGTGTTTTTAACTTATAATATTGTTTATAAGATGAAATAAGGCTAAGGTTGAGTTAATTAAAAAATAAATTTTAGATAGGAAGAGGATAATGAAGACCAGAGATAGTTATAAAATTATAGTAATTGGTTCTGGGACTGCAGGACTATCTTCTACTGCACATTTGTTACGAAATGTCCCCCTATTGAAAGAAAGTATAGCAATCATTGATCCATCAAAAAAACATTACTTTCAGCCACTATGGAGTTTAGTGGGGGGAGGTATTGTTTCAAAGGAAAGAACGATGCGTGATCAAGAATCGCTTATTCCAAAAGGAGCAACGTGGATTCCTAAAAGTGTTGTTAAGTTATTTCCGACTGAAAATAAGATACTTTTAGATGATGGACTACTGCTTGAGTATGAAATTCTTATTGTAGCAGCGGGTATACAAATAAATTGGGAAGGTATTAAAGGCTTAAAAGAGTCTATTGGGGATAGTGGGGTTTGTAGCAATTACTCTTATAAATATGTTGATTCAACTTGGAGAGAAATTGAAAAATTTAAAGGAGGAAATGCGATTTTTACGCATCCCAATACTCCTATTAAATGCGGTGGTGCTCCACAAAAAATTATGTATTTAGCAGAAGAGTATTTTTGTAAAATTGGTGTAAAAAACAGAAGTGAAGTAATGTTTTATTCTGCAAATAGTAACATCTTTCAGGTTCCTCGATATGCAAATACTTTAGAACAAGTACTAGAAAGAAAGCAAATTATAACGAACTATAATAAAAACTTAGTAGAGATTATCGCTGAAAAAAGAGAAGCAATTTTTGAAGATACGCAAACACTGAAAAGAGAAACTGTACCATACAGTATGATCCATGTTGTTCCACCAATGGGGCCACCTAATTTTATTAAAGAGAGTGAGATAAGTGATTCTCAGGGGTGGGTAGATATAGACCCTTATACTTTGCAGCATGTACAGTATAAGAATATTTTCGGACTTGGAGATTGTACCAATTTACCCACCTCTAAAACTGGAGCGGCAATTCGAAAACAAATACCTGTCTTAAAACAAAATATTATGGACGTACTTAACGGAAGAGACTTGCATGCTAAATATGATGGATATACATCCTGTCCGATTGTTACAGGATATAAAAGTCTTATACTCGCTGAATTTAACTATGAACATGAGCCCCAAGAAACGTTTCCATTTAATCAAGCGAAAGAACGGTATAGTATGTTTTTACTTAAAAGATATATGTTTCCCTATATGTATTGGAATTTAATGCTGAAAGGGATCCTATAGGAGAAGATAAAAAGTGGTTATAAACAGTTGAAAAGAAATTTGAAATAACTATTTGGAGGGAATAGCTATGCTTTTAAAATATTTTTATGATGAAAAATTAGCACATGCTTCCTATTTAGTTGGGTGTCAGAAGGAAGGTGTAGCAATTGTAATTGATCCAGGTCGCTATATAGAACAATATATAGAGTTTGCTAAGAAGGAGGGGATGGAAGTAATTGCTGCGGCTGAGACTCACATTCATGCAGATTTTCTTTCTGGATCTAGAGAACTTTCTAATCTTTATCATGCAAATTTATATGTATCTGATGAAGGAGATTGTGATTGGAAATATCAATATCTCAACGAAGGTCGATACAAATTGGTTAGAGAGGGCACAGAGTTTAAAGTAGGCCATATAAAATTTAATGTAATTTCCACCCCAGGGCATACGCCTGAAAGTATTTCTTTTTTAGTGACTGATACAAGTCAAAATAATATTACGAATGATAAACCGATAGGAATTTTCACAGGTGACTTTATATTTGTAGGAGATATAGGAAGACCTGATTTATTAGAAACAGCTGTTGGTATGAAAGATACTGCACAAATAGGGGCGAAACAATTATTTGATTCTATACAAAAAGTAAAAATACTCCCTGATTATTTGCAAATATGGCCATCGCATGGTGCGGGAAGCGCATGTGGAAAAGCATTAGGAGCAATTCCAACTTCTACATTAGGTTATGAAAAAATGTTTAATTGGGCATTTCAGTGTAATGAAGAAAGTGATTTTATATCAACTTTATTGACAGGACAGCCAGAGCCTCCAAAGTATTTTTCATTAATGAAGAATTTAAATAAGTATGGTCCTCCAATTCGTAAGAAGAGAAAGATTACTGCTATTAATACAGTAGAAGAACTTCAAGAAGTTATGAGAAGTGTCCAGCAAATAGTTGATATAAGGGATGTAGAGAGTTTTGCTTCTGGTCACATTGAGAAATCAATTAACATACCGTATAACAATTCTTTCACAACTTGGTGTGGATGGTTACTAGATTATAAAACAGAGACTTTAATAATTCTAGATGAGGAAAAGGTTAAGGTTGAGGAAGTCATTAGGGACTTTGAATCTATTGGGCTAGATAATATTGTTGCTTTTGCACCTTTAAAAGTAATAAAAAAATTTGATATATTAGAAGGCTACAAGGAAAAAACATCAATTGAATTATATCGGTATATAAAAGATAGAAGTGTTAAGGTTATCGATGTACGTAGTAAAAAAGAGTGGGAGGAAGGACACCTTCATGATGCAATACATATTATGTTAGGCAATCTATTTGAGAAGATAGATTCTGTACCGAAAGATTGTCCAATAGTTTTACAATGTCGAACTGGTTTGCGTTCCGCTATAGCAGCTAGCATCTTACAAAAAGCTGGTATAAAGGAAGTAGTTAATTTAAAAGGCGGATTTCTCGAGTGGAAAAAGTTTGGATTACCATACGAGAATTAATTTTTATCTAGTAATTCATTAAATTAGATATTTATCTTATTAATTAATAGCTTATGTTATTACAATTATAATAAAGATTGGGTGATGAAACCAGTATTGTAATACATTGTATATTGTATTAATATTTATATATTCTTGTTAAATATTATAGAATTGGGTGATGATATTGATGAAAACAATTAAATCTATAACATGTATGTCAGTTTTATTATTCATTTTTACATTATTTTTACCAAAAAATTTAGCATTCGCAGAAGAGACGGATAAGGTTTGGGATCCAGAGAAAGGGACTATTTCTGGTTATATCTGGTTTGATGAAAATGAGGATGGTTGGATTGATCCTGAGGAACAAACAATCGCACCTGAAATAGGTGAAATAAAGTTATATTTAATTAATGAAAATGAAGAAATAGTTGAAGAAAAAATAGTGTCTAGATTACAAAATGGGCAAGCTCATTACTATTTTGAGGTAGAAGAAGGAAAGTATAAAATACGAGCTGAGTTTACTGAAAAGGGAAAATATCAGCTTACTAGAGATGGAAGAGATTCATTTTTCAATTCTACAACAAACGAAACAAGGTATTATGAAATTATGAAGTCATACAATATAGATAGTATTCAGCTCGGGTATAAAAAGCTTCTTAAGTCTATTTAAAGTAAGGAAAAAAGCTAAAGGTGATAGTAAAAAGGTTGGATTTCAATTTTAAGTGGGGCATGCGCCTCTCTTTTTTTAACAGATTTGTTGATTATATTATTTGATGTTATATGAGAAAAGTGGAGGCGTTTATCGTTGATGATTTTTGGACGATTAGATCGTGAACAGAGCTTTCATGTTTTATTTTGTAACTTCACTGTAATGGAATTATGTACGACTACAGCACCAGAACATTGAGTTTTCTAGTTCTTTACAATAGAGACTTTTACTTTATTGTATCATTAGATTAATCTCACAGAACGAGAAAATGTAATGTGCTCCTATTTTAGGGGTTTTTCATTATTGGTAATTTCATGTACCGTATTTAAAAATAAATCCAATTTGGAAGAAGTGAAGCAGGATGAGCTTCCTACAAAAGTGAAAGAAAAACTTGCTGCGAAATAATAAAAAGGATTTGGCCTTAAAGGTCAAATCCTTTTCTGTTTTCAAAATCTTTTTGTGAAATGAATATAAATCCATATCTTTTAAATTGAGATGTTGTTACGCCGTAACTAGTTTGTTTATTTCCACTAATTACTTAAGTCTTATCATTTTTGCAACAAAACTTATCCGTCCATTTGGTAAGGCATCGAATAAACCTTACGTATACCACTGCGATTTCTGATAACTTACATGTAGAGATATCACTCAATATAACAAAAATGTAATGTTAATGAAATGTAATTCCACCGATACTAGTAATGAAATTATATAAAATGAAGGGGAGTTAAAGAATTTTTATAATGAAAAAGGAGAAGTATTAATGCGAAATATATTAAGTGTAGAAAAAATTGAAAAATATTATGGTAATAAAGATAACGTAACAAAGGCTATAGATAATATTAGTTTTAAGGTAGATGAGGGAGAATTTGTTGGGATAATGGGGCCTTCAGGAAGTGGCAAAACTACATTACTTAACTGTATATCAACGATTGATCATGTTACGACGGGAAAAATAATGATAAATAATAGTGACATTACGCGGTTAAAATCAAAATCACTAGATAAGTTTAGACAAAATGAATTAGGGTTTATATTTCAGGACTTTAATTTATTAGATACTCTTACCGCTTATGAAAATATTGCCCTAGCGTTAACTATAAAAGGTGAGGAAAGTTCAGAAATTGATGGGAAAATACAAGCAGTTGCAAAATATTTAGACATTGAACAAGTATTAAGCAAATACCCTTATCAAATGTCAGGCGGACAAAAACAAAGGGTTGGTTCGGCAAGAGCTATCGTAACAGATCCATCTTTAGTACTTGCAGATGAACCAACAGGATCGTTAGATTCTAAATCAGCTAGATTATTACTTGAAAGATTTGAAAGTCTAAATAAGGATTTAAAAGCTACAATACTTATGGTTACTCATGATGCATTTACAGCAAGCTATGCTCATAGAATTCTTTTTATTAATGATGGCAAGATATTTATCGAGTTGGTAAGAGGAAATGATTCCAGAAAAGAGTTCTTTACTAAAATTATCGAAGTTATAACCCTTCTTGGAGGTGACGATAATAATGTACTCTAAGCTTGCTATTGAGAATGTAAAGAAAAGTATTAAAGATTATGCAATATATTTCTTAACACTAACACTGGCTGTTTGTATATTCTATAGCTTTAACTCCATAGAATCACAAAAGGCACTTATGGAAATTAGCGCTTCAGATAAAAAGTATGTGCCTACAGTAATGAACGCTATCTCAAATGTGTCAGTATTTGTATCCGTAATATTAGGTAGTTTAATATTGTATGCAAATAATTTCTTAATTAAAAAACGTAAAAAAGAATTAGGAATATACATGACTTTAGGTATGGGAAGAAGAAACATATCCAGAATATTAGTAACAGAGACATTTCTAGTTGGCGTTATATCTTTAGTGAGTGGACTTATAATAGGTATTGGAGTATCACAGGGATTATCTACATTTGCATTAAAGTTATATGAATTGCCCATCAATAAATATAAATTTACAATTTCAACAGGTGCTATAGGTAAAAGCGTATTCTACTTTGGAATCATGTTTTTGCTTGTTATGTTATGTAATGTATATGTTGTTTCTAAATACAAAATAATTGATTTGTTAACAGCAGGTAGAAAAAACGAAGATGTAAAATTTAGAAATCCTCTTATCTATGTAATCACATTTATAATGTGTGTAGCATCACTTGGATATGCATATGTGACTGTACTAAAAATTGGATTGAATTATCAAAATCCTATGCTCGTGGTATCAATCCTTCTTGGCATATTAGGTACATTTCTGTTTTTCTTTAGTTTATCTGGATTTATATTATATGTTGTAAAGAAGAATAAAAAAGTCTATTTTAGAGGGTTAAATATATTTATCATCAAACAAATAAATAGTAAGGTTAATACAAATTTTATATCCATGTCTGTAATCTGTTTAATGTTATTCCTTACAATGGTGACTTTATCTACAGGAATCAGCTTTAACAGAATAATGAACGCAACAATAAAAGAAACAACACCATTTGATGCCAGTATTACGTTGATGAATAGGGGTGAAAGTTACACGATAGAAGACGTATTAAATACATCAAATTTTAAACTAAGTAATAATGAAAAATATGTATCTTATAATGTATATTCAGCAAAGATGGAAGTGGGGGACGTTGTACCAGAAGTAACTAAAAATGCTAAGAATTTCGTTGTGGATTTCATTAAAGTATCTGATTATAATAAAATTTTAAATCTCAAAGGTGAAAAGAAAATTACTTTAAATAACAATGAAATTTTACTTTTATCAAATGAAAGCCGGTTGGTTAATTCGATAAATGAAAGATTAAAAAATAGCAATAAGGTGAATATTAAAGAAAAAGAATATCTGGTAAAACACGCTAAAGTTATACAAGAGAATCTTTACACTTCTGATGTGCCACTTAATTTCTTCGCAATCGTTATAAATGATGAGTTTGTATCAGGCTACAAAATTGGTACATCCGTACTTAATGTAAATTATTTAGATGGAAATAGAGAAGAATATAATAAAAAATATGATAACGTTGCAAGGGGCTTTTATGACGAAAATGGCCCGAAATTAAATATTGCATATATATCAGGCAAATCAAAGGATGAAGTTCGTGCAGAAAGTAAGGGATTGAAAACCATCATACTGTTTATTGGGATATATATAGGTATTGTATTTTTAATAACGAGTATGGCTGTATTAGCTCTTCAACAATTATCAGAAGCCAGTGATAGCATAGAGCGATATAAATCTTTGAAGAGAATTGGTTCAAACGGAACAATGATCGACAAAACGATTTTTATTCAAACTTTCGTATACTTTAGTCTTCCAGTTATTCTTGCCCTAATGCATTCTGTAGTTGGAATTTATGTAATCAATAATTTTATTAACGCAATTCAAAAAACAAACATTACTTTACCAGCATTGATGACTGGCTTAGTCTTTCTTGTAGTTTATGTAGGATATTTCTACACGACATATGTCGGGTATAAAAATATTGTAAAAAGTAATACTTGATTTTATAATGCGCATTAAGGCTATTACACCTTGTTTCTCAAGATGTAATGGCCTTATATTCTGTATAGGGAGGGAAAAATCATGAAAAAAATCATTCTGATCGAAGATGATGCAATCATTAGAGAAGAATTACAACATTTTTTTATAAAGTATGGATATGAAGTACAGGCTCCTACAGATTTTAATCATATTATCGAATATATAGAAAGTGAGAATGCAGACCTTATATTACTAGACATAAATCTTCCTGTGTTCGATGGCTATTATATATGCAGAGAAATACGTAAAACTTCAGATGTTCCAATCTTCATGGTTACAAGTAGAGATAGTGATGTAGATGAACTAATAAGCATGAATTTAGGAGCGGATGATTTTATAACAAAGCCTTATAATACAGAAATACTATTAGCAAGAGTAACAAACATTTTAAGAAGAACATCTGGAGATTTCAAGATAAATCATATCTTAATTTATAGGGATTTTAATTTAAATCTTTCAAATGCAACAGTTACTTATCAAGACAAATCTGTAGAATTAACTAAAAATGAAGTTAAAATACTCTCATGCTTAATAAATAATCGCGGAAATATTGTAAAAAGAGATTCACTTATAGAAACTTTATGGAAATCTGATTATTTTGTGGATGATAGCACCTTAACTGTTAATATAAATAGATTAAGAAAAAAGCTTGAAGAGATAGGTATAGAAAATCCAATTGCAACAAGAAGAAGCTTAGGGTATATAATGCCATGAATATAGGTGAATTTATTAAAGATAAAATAGTAGTAATACTATCAAATATACTGGTATATATCATACTAGCAGGTATATTGCTGACTGCGCATGTTCCGTTCATTATCATATTCTTTGTCTTTTGTATTTGGTTTTTTCCATTGATTTCATATATGGCTATAGAATTTATAAGATGTAAAAATTATTATAATGAGATTAACGGCATATTAGAAAACTTGGAGAAAAAATACTTACTTCCAGAGGTAGTAAAGGAAGCAAATTTTATACATGGGGAAAAGCTTAACGCTATATTGAAAGAAGTAAGTAGAGATATGCATGAAAATGTAAAGTATTATAGTGATATGCAATTGGATTACAGAGAATATATAGAGACATGGGTGCATGAAATTAAGACACCAATAGCTTCTACAAAGCTTATAATTGAAAATAATCAAAATGAAGTAACGAATAAAATTGACTCTCAAATGGATCGGATTGAGGGGTTTGTAGAACAGGTTCTGTATTATTCTCGAAGCTCTAACGTGAATAAAGACTATATGATAAAGCCAATCAATCTTGATAATGTAGTAAGGAATGTAATTAAAAGAAACTATAGGGATTTTATTCATAAGAGAATAAAATTAGATATACAGGATATTGATGAGATTGTATATAGTGATGGAAAATGGGTTGAATTTATTATTAATCAAATAATAGGAAATTCTATAAAGTACTCAAATAACAAAGAACAAATGATACGTATATGCTCAATTAAGAAAACTAACTCAGTAATACTAACTATAGAGGATAATGGCGTAGGAATAGTAACTAAAGATATAAATAGAGTTTTTGAGAAAGGATTTACTGGAGAGAATGGAAGAAGATTTAGCAAAAGTACAGGAATGGGCTTGTATCTATGCGAAAAACTGTGCTCAAAATTAGGTATGAAAATTACCATTGATTCTGAAGTTAATAAGGGAACTAGGGTTACATTAATATTTCCGTTGTCAGGTATGGTAACTTTTGAACCTTATTTATAAAATAGATGCTGCTATCTTTCCACGAATTTCGTATGAAACTTAAAAACAAACGTAAAACGGTATGAAAAGACTAGAAATTCTCTTTATACCGTTTGTATTATTTAGTCATTTAACGAATTCCCCGAAAGAATTCTCCTTCCACAAAAACATGTAGCAGTTGTGGAAATGTGAAAAATATGTCATTGTCTGAGCGAGTATATTCTTGTATATGTGGTGTAAATCTCGATAGAGATTATAACGCAGCTATCAATATCAAAAATGAAGCAATACGCTTATTAGCGTTAGCATAGATAGCAATAAAATAACCCTTGGAACGAGGGAGTTAGCTCGGTTGTCTTAGGACGAATTCGTTAGCTATCAAAAGTAACGACTAACCGAGAAGCCCCCACTTCAAACAGTTCATTAGGACGTTAAGCGGCGGGTAGTTCGCCATATGGGTATATTTAATTGTGAATCAGATCAATGTTAATCTGGATTAGTCATTACTATTTTTGATGCCCACTAATACTTAACGTAAGATTTGGTTTGGTTGCTACACAGACCTCGTAAGCGAGAAATTGTACACTATATAAAACAGTAAAATAAATATCCGATCCCTTAGCGTAAAAGGAATCGGATATTTTGTGTCTAAATTCTGTTCAAACGCACAGTTTTCTTTTTTGATATTGTGACTCTATGCCCATCAAGCTAAGATTTTTAATTACCTCTAAAACGGAAAAGTTATTTCTCTACAGTCATTTATGAAAAGTTAATCGAATTTCTTTTTTTACAGATGATTAATTTTTAAAAATTATACTCAAGGGTTAGGGGTTTACAATAACTTTTATGAACTATTAATACTTCATAAAAGTTATTGTAAATTTTGTGAATGAGTGTTTTTGACTTTCTACTTTAATAAATCCATGGTGAGCTTCGATAATTGATTTCGCTAGTGCTAAGCCAATTCCAATGGAGCCTTCTTTATTAGAATTTTTTGTTTTGTAAAATCTATCGAATATATATGGCAAATCTTCTGATGCAATACCTTCACCAAAATCTTGAATTATTATTTCAGTATGAATAGGAGAGTTTGTGACTTCAATATAAATAGAACTATTATCATTTGAATGTTCAATGGAATTCTTTAAAATATTTAATAAAGCTTCTTGCATCCAAATACTGTCATGGAAAAGTGATATTTTTTCATTGGTTTTTAAATGTATGTTCATATTTTTTTTATTTAATTTACTGTTCAAACTAGCAATGACCTCATAAATTGTATCAATAATATCAGAGTTTTCTTTTTCAAATAGTATTGCTCTAGCATCTATTTTTGAAACTTTTAATAAATTATGTATTAAAAAGTTGATTCTTGAAATTTGAACATCATTGTTGTGTAAAAAATGATATTGTTGTTCATTTAATTTACCTTGTAATAAGATATCATTGTTCACTGTAAGTGTTGAGAGTGGTGTTTTTAGTTGATGAGAAATATCTTGTAAAGTTTGAATTAAGAATTGTTTTTCTTCCATTAAATTATGCATACTTTTTCTAATAACATTTTTCAGTTTATGAAAAGAATTAGCAAGTTTAGCTAGATCACCTTCTCTATTTTCCTTGATATCAATGGTGTAATCACCTTCAATAATTTTATTCGCTGCAGCTGTTACATTTTTAATTTTTAAGAAAAAAGATTTATATTGTAAGTAATTTAGAAAAATTAGGATTAAGCTGAACCCTATTGCTCCAAGGAACATGTATATATTGTTTTGGGATATATGTTTATTTAAATAAGGAAAAAGTCTTGAATCTAATTCAGCAGATAGACCATATTGTTTTAATAGCATTTCTCCATCACTGGAATAATCTTTTTTATTGGCTGTATCATTTGTAAGTGCTTGTATTATTTCGTATTCATTTTCTGGGTTTTGTTCAATTAGTTTGCCAGTAATTTCACTCCAAATAGTAATATAATCATTTTTTAAATGGTCATATAGAATATGAACTGTGATAACTTGATATATAATAAATAAAAAAGAGATTAATGCTAATGTAAGTATATTAATTTTTATTTCTCTATTTATCATTAAATTACTCCTTACTGACGTCTTTATTCCAGAAATATCCGACACCTCTTTGTGTGATTATACAGTCAGGATTTTGTGGGTTATCCTCAATTTTACTTCTCAATCTTTTTACATAAACAGAAAGAGTATTTTCATCGAAAAACACTTCACCTTCATCTGCTATTTTTTTCAATATCTCATTTCTTTGTAACACTTTATGAGGATTTAGCATTAACGTTAATAAGAGTTTGTATTCTAAATGTGTTAAATTTATACTTTTTTCATGCTTAAAGGCTCTGGCCGCTTCAACTTCAAGCTGTATATTTTCAGACCTTAATATAGTATTAGAAGCTGTTTTAATTTTTTTTCTTAATTGTACTTTTACTCTAGATAATAGCTCTTTTACCCTGAAGGGTTTTGTTATATAATCATCTCCACCAATATCAAGCCCCATTACTACATTTGCCTCCTCATCCAGTGCTGTGAGAAAAATAATAGGTATATCACCTTTTCTTTTAAGATGGGTACATAAATCATACCCATTTCCATCTGGGAGCCCAACATCCAATATAGCTAAGTCAAATTTATTATTTTCGTATTGGTCTTTTGCATCTTGTACAGTAGAAACTCTTATAACCTCAAGTCCTTCTCCTTTTAGAGTAAACTCAATAGCCATTCCTAGATCGTTATCGTCTTCAACGAATAATACTTTATCCACAGTATCTCTCCTCATTTGTCTTTGATTATGGCAGTATTTTAGATTATGACAGTTATTTTACACGTTGATTGGCTAATTTAAAATAGTTTAGTATGGAAATGGACTTTTAGAGGCTTTTCTGAGTATAAGCATAAACCCAAATCGGCTTAAAGCTTTTCAGTACATAATGAGATACAACAATTACTTAAAGCAGCATATTTACTTAATTCATACATGTACTTGCTTATATTTTGAAAAACCTTGTAATAGTGTCTTGTTGAATTTGTACGTTTTTATACAATCAGTAAAGTTTTGTTTAAGTTATCTTATACAAAAATGTAAAATGAAATTTGAATTCGCATTAATTATGTAAATGAATTTTAAAAAACAGATCATTGAGAATAAGAGCCGAATGGGAGCGGATTTTTGAGAATTTGAAAAGTATGTGTGTACTTAAATAAATGTATAAAAGCCGTTTAATTTTAAAGTATATGTTGATCAGAGTTACGAGTATATAAAAGGTTAGATTTAGCAATCTTACTAAACTGTAAGATTAAAGTATATATAGTAAGACAAGAGTTATTCAATTAACAATTAAAGACGTCTATACTGAAGGTAATCATTCTTTATTAAGACTTGTAGCATTTTAGCCACTGTTTATATAAAGAAAAAACCTACTGTTCTAATCCCAGATTAAACATAGTATATGAGGAGGAAGAAAATGAAAAAGATAATAGGATTTCTAGTAGTAACAGCAATTTTTATAGGTATAGGGTTTGCTGTAAATCGGTATATAAATGGTCCCTCACAACCAGTAAACGGTATCATGGTATCTGGAACGAAAGAAAATATATCAGCTGTTAAAAATCTGTATAAAGATCAAAACGTACGAACAGCAGATTATAGTTATAAATTGGTCACAGAAATAATAAAACAAGAACTCACTACCGAACAGAAAGAAGAAATTAAGAAAGAATGGAAAGAAAAAGGAGAAAATATGACTGAAGAAGAGATGGACAAGCAACTTGATAAATCATCTGTTAGCAAGAAACAATATGCGGTTATTACAAAATCTACAGCTGAAAAATTCTTAAAAAAAGGAATTGTAAGAACACCCTTATCTAAAGAAGATAGTTCAATGACTTCAGCCCCGGTAAAAGAAATAAAAGAATTAGCGAGTGAAAAAAACTTATTTTATAGAAAAAAAGCGGAAGATGAGGAAGTTAAGGATGGAAATTTAAATTTAAATGGACAAATGATACCTGTTCAACATATTGAACAAAATAATTGGATTGGCTATTTTTCATCACCGATAGTAATTGTTAATGAGGAAACATATAAACAATTAAAAGAAAAAGAAGTAAGCCTTTCGTTAATTCAGTTTACAAAAGAAAATTTTGATTATAAAAATAAAAACAAAGTAAAAAAGGTGGTCGACTACGTTTCAAAAGTGTATGCAGTAAAAGACGAGAATGGTGAGTACGATAAGGATAAAATCTATTTTGTAGAGATTCAAAATTAATCTGTGAAAAGGATGAGTTGTATGGAGGTTGTTAGATTAGAAAATGTAGTAAAAACATATGGAGAGGGAGAAACGCAAGTACAGGCGTTAAAAGGAATTAATCTTTCCATCCATAGGGGAGAATTCGTAACCATAGTTGGAGCATCAGGTTCTGGTAAAAGCACCTTATTGCATATTTTAGGAGGGCTGGATCATCCGAGTTCGGGAAATGTGTTTATAGGTGATGAAAATGTCTACAATTATAAAGATAATGAACTCTCTATTTTTCGCCGAAGAAAAGTTGGCTTTATATTTCAGTTTTTTAATTTAATTCCTGTCTTAAATGTACAAGAAAATATTGCTTTGCCAGCTCTATTGGACGAAGAACAGGTAGATGAACATTACCTGGATGAAATTATAAAAACGTTAGGGTTAAATGAAAGACGAGATCATTTGCCTTCTGAATTATCAGGTGGTCAACAACAAAGGGTTTCTATTGGTAGATCTCTTATAAATAAACCCGATATTATCTTAGCGGATGAACCAACCGGAAATCTAGATACAAAAAATACAAAAGAAGTTCTGAATTTATTAAAAGTAACGGCTAAAAAATATAATCAGACGGTAATTTTAATTACCCATGACCCTGCTATCGCATCAAACTCTGATCGAATTATAACCATTACAGATGGCATGATTATTTCAGATAAAAAATTAGTGCAAAATCAAGAGAAATGTGGAGGGGAGGAGTATTGATTCATAGTTACAAACAGTTAAGTCAAAAATATCTCAGAAGTAATATAAAACGTACTCTGCTAACATTAACAGGTATTATTCTAGCATTGGCGCTAATAACAACGATTGGACTTTTTTTTAATAGTGGATACACTTCGGGAATTGATAATGCTAAAAAAGGTTCTATGGGTTCTGCAAATATTTCAGTTAAAAATTATAATCAAAAGCTTTTCAATATGATAAAAAGTAATCCGAATATATCTTCTTATGGCATTATAACTCCAGGAGAGGTGCTCCATGTTGATGATATAGTTGTTTCTTATATGTATGCAGATCATCAAGCATTGAAGCTGTTACAGTCTAGTATTCCTGTAGAAGGTAAGCTGCCTTCAAATGAAAACGAGGCTGTTTTGGAAAAATGGATGCTGCCTTACTTCGGTCACAATCTTAAATTAGGCGGTATGTTTACTATTCATGAAAAAAAATATAAACTTGTTGGTTTGCTAAATAAGTCTAGTAGTACTCAGGAAAATAAAACTGGTCAATTATTTACATATAAAAATAAGTTCAAAGTTGGTGAAGGTAGCGTATTGATTGAATTGCATAAGTACGCAAACTTTGATGAAGTTGAAAACCAATTTAAATTATTGACGAACAAAAAAAATATAAGAGTAAATGACGAATTAAAGAGAGCCTTAAAGCCTAGTGTGGAGATAATGGTGGCAGCCGCTATTAGTATTGGGATTGTTGTGATTTCTACGATTGTTATTATTTACAATGCATTTCAAATTAGTATAGTAGAGCGAATGAAACAGTTTGGTCTATTGAGGAGTATTGGAGCTACAAAAAAACAAATCAGAAAAATTGTGATAAGAGAAGCAACATTTCTTTCTATTATTGCTATCTTTTTTGGGATTTTGTGTAGTATATCAGTAGTCTTTTTACTTAATCAAGTACTGATAAACGTACTTAAAAACTCTATGGGATATACAATTAAATTAGATTGGTTAATTATATGTGTAAGTTCGTTAATTACATTGATAACTGTTTATATTTCAAGCTATTTTCCTGCTTTTTTTGCAGGTAGAATTTCACCGCTACTGGCCGTAAGTAGCCGATTGGCTATAAAAAAAGAAAAAATAAAGAAAAAAAAGAGAACAAAACTAAAGAAACCACTATCTTTTCCGTTAAGTATGGCATTGAAAAATATCCAAAGAAATCCCAATAGATATACAGTTACAATTTTGTCTATTATTATAAGTAGTGTACTGTATATCACGTTTACGTTTCTCATAGATACTGTCATTCAGCGTAAACAACCGGAAATTCAAGCTCTAAAATCGGATATATCAGTTACGGTTAATTCAAATTTAGACAAGCCTAGCATAGATCGTATGAGTCGAAATATTTATAAAGTTAATAACGTAGAGAATCTGTACAAGCAATATCAGGCAAATGATTTTTATACGAAAGTACCAAAAAATAAACAAATTAAAGAATTACAAGGAAATGAATCACTGTATCATAAAGTAAAATACAATAATCAAACTGTAGAAATTATGGAAACACAAATAAAAGCATACGATGAGAATAGTTTAAAGAAACTAGCTGAAAATGTAACTAGTGGAAGAATTGATATTTCAAAATTAAATCGTGAAAAAGAAGTTATTTTAGTAAAGCAAGCTGCATCAAATGATATGAATACAAGTAAAAAATATATAGGTTCTCTAAGTACTTTTCAGGTAGGGGATGAAATCCAAATAACAAGTCGGCAGGAAAGAAAACCTACAGAGGAAATCTCCTACAATGAAGAAAAACTAGAAACTTTAAAAATAGCTGCAATTGTAGAATTGGATATTTTTAATATGAGTAGAGTGATGGATACCATAACTTTTATTACTAGTGAACAAATAGCCGAAAATATTACACCATCTCCACAAAAATTAACAGGTTTTGAAATTGATTTAGAGAATCAATCTCAGGCTGATGCTACAATTTTAGATATACAAAAGAAACTGGGTGGAGATGCATCTATAGAAGTAAAAAATAATATTGTTCAAAGTAATTTCCATACAGACAATATACTTTATATAAAAATATTAGGGTACGGATTTATAGCTGTTATTACACTAATTGGTTGTGTAAATATTTTAAATACCATCACAGTCAGTATCATTATGAGAAGAAAAGAATTAGCTGCTTTAAAATCGATTGGTATGTCGCAAAAGGATTTGAAAAAAATGGTTATATATGAAGGACTCCTGTACGGCTTCTTTGGAAGCATACAAGGAATCTTTTTCGGCTGTATGTTGTCGTATATTCTTTATGTAGCACTGTCAAATACGGTTTCGTTTGAATGGATTATTCCTTATCAATCTAGCTTTATCACTTTTATAACCGCACTGTTGATTAGTTATGTATCGGTACTATTTCCGCTTCGGAAAATTAAAAAGGATAACGTTATAGATGTAATTAGAGAAGAATAGCAGTAGTTAAAATAATATGTGATTCTGAAGTTCAACTGAGATACGTATAAAACGATTGGTAATCTGTATTATATTTCAATTGTACAGTTCAAATCGAGGAATTCTAAAACATAAAATACACCTAGTTAATAGGTGTATTTTTTAGACTTGAAAACCACTTATGTAGTAGAGATTTCTCTCGGGTACAGTGTATCACATTAGAAAACATGCGTATACATCATATTTGTTACGTAAAATGGATTTCTTTTGGTATACGATTCAATTAAAATTTAATTTGATCTCCTTTTGGGAACTTAGATACCTTCGCCAGGTTCTGTATTAGAAGGAGCCCCGCCATGGTCCCCATCTGCTTCTAGTTTTGGAGCTGGATAATGTCCATGCGTATCTTGTATCGGAACAGGTGTTTCCCCGCGGTTTAAAGCAGGAGCTCCACCAGTATGACCATGTGATTCTAGCGAAGGAGCGATTAAATCTGCATGAGTCTCTTTTTTAGGAGCCATTCCTTCCCCATGTGTATTTGTAAAGGAAGGAGCCCAAGTATCTCCTTTGTTGTATGATGAAATAGGAGGTCTTCCGTGATCATAAGCAGGAGCCCATGAATCCCCATGTGACTCTAATTTCGGAGCAAAAGTTTCTCCATGTTCAGCTTTTACAACTCCGCCATCTCCAATGTTTACACCAAAAAGAGCAAAACTAAAGACAGATAATCCTACAATCGTTAATCCAAGTTTTCCTTTCAAACTATACCTCTCCTTTTTGCTTTGTTTTTTCTATTTTGTCTAAACGTGGTAGATAAAATGAAACAAATCGTAAAAAATTACTAAATTGATACGGTATACGACTAATTTTGTGTAAGATTTTGTAAAACCTCCTTTAAAAAAAGAATTTTCTAAAAATTATTTTCGACAAAAATCAACGTGCGTAGGAAGTTGTTTTTTAGAAGTGCCGATTTATTTGAAAAAGGGAGAGTGATCCACTGTAGAATCCAAGTAATTACTTAATTGACCAAAAGTGTTAAGCAAAAAAGAGCATCTAACATAAGTTAAATACTCCTTATTTTAAGACTATTTTCAGTTATATCTCTAATGGAATAGTTAGCACTAAAATTAACAATAACAGAAACTTTTTGATGTTTATTGTTTATGACATGTCCATGCAGATAAATTTCATGTGTTCTATATTCTTCTGATGGTTTAATTGTTTCGATTACAATATCGAGATTTCTTTCTTTCTTGAAGTAACCGATAGTTACTAGTTCAGCAGTCTTTTTTACTTCTGGCCATTCCTCGTTGTATTCTTTTGGAATGAAATGAGCTGACGCCAAAAGTATAAATACAATAGGGATGGTAATAAAAGCTATACTTATAATTCCATAGCGTAATAAGTTTCTTCCCATTAAATGACACCTACCAATGATGTTGTATTAAATATGGTCAATAGTCTGTATAATAAACCAACATTAACCAATTTACTATCAATTAAGGTGACAATAGTATTACAAATTTGTAAGGTTTATTAGGTAGAGAAACTAATGAAAAGGATATATAATCGTTATTTTTCAGCATATCCTCTTCGAAATTTATCAAATACTGACTTGAATGTCGTTATCTCTATATAGATATTTTATTTGAATAAAAAAATGACCCTTACAATTGAGTAAGAGTCCTAAAAGCAAAGAAAAAGTCGTATATGATACTACATAAAATCGTTTTTTATTATAGTATTTCATTATATAGTTGTCTATATAATGATGTGCGAAAGAACTGACAAACATGCTATTTGCAGATGAAAAAGTCCTAGAATGGACTAGGACTTTTCTACTGAACGATGCGATTTATAAAAAGAATATAATTAATATATCATAAGAATGTTTCATAAATGTATCGAAAAAGTGAACATTTTGTTATTCGAATGTAAGTTGAAAACCACATATTTAAGCATGCAGTTTAATATGAAAAGAGGAACTTAAAATCTGATGAATCTCCACCAATATCGTTTAATTGTCCAATGTAAAGGTGAAAGGATATTAATGAAAAAGCCAATTTAGTAGGAAGTAAATTTAAAAAGTCCTGTATTTTGACAGGACTTTCAAAAAGGGAACAACAGTTAACAACTGAAGGTACCTTTATATTACCATTACTGGTAATTTCATTCCATGTTTTATGTGTTGAGAAATAATCTCCTATGAGATGAAAAAAGTAACCAATGAAGTTAAGTGACGAATTGATGTAAAAAGGACATTTGGACCTGTAAGTAATGGATATGAAACATATATTTATAGTCGAGAAAATGAACAGTTCATAAGCTAGAAAGTTTAGCTTGCATATAGCATATGTTGTAAAGAAAGGGTGGGGATGAAGTATGGAACGACCGAACTGGGGCATCGAGGGGTTAGTATTCGTGGGCTGTACGTTTCTTGGCGCGGGAGTGGGATTTATGTTTGGGAGCGCCCAAACTGGGTGGCTGATAGGGATGGGCGCTGGGTTTCTTGGTATGGCTTTGACGAGATGGATTGGGAAATAATATAACAGGTTCACTTTCTTCAATAAATAAAGCGATAGGCACATAAGAATGTACTTACATAGGATTTCAAAAAGAGACACCAAAGGGCGTCTCTGCATACTTACATTTTCACTTTAATTATTACAATACCCTTTTAACATACCTTTAGAAAAACGATTTGGATATAAAGCAATAAGCATCCCGTAGGGGCTTCCTTTCCAATAGCGTTGTAAGGGTGTCCGTAATTTTTGTTTTATGAGCCATCTTTGATTAAATACGTTTAATAGCTGTTTTTCATCCAGTTTTTCTTTCTCTTCAATGGTCCACCTTAATGCTTCTAGTGCTTTACATTTGGACCAAAAGCCAACTGGTGTAACTTTAAATTCCCATTCTTTAAAGCGATCTGGATATAAGTCGTTTATCATTTTAAATGGACTATTTCCCCACATTAATTGACATGGAGACGCTAATCTTTGAGTCTTTAGCCACTTTATACTGTATACATCCAGTATTTGTTCGGGCGATAATTTTTCTTTTTCTTCAATGGTCCATTTCAATGCTTCTAATGATTTTTCTTTTGTCCAGAAGTTATTGGGCGTCATGAGAAATTCCCATTCTTTAAAACGACTAGGGTACAAATCGTTAATCATTGCAAACGGACTACTATTCCAGTACATAGCCAGAGGGGCACTAAGTTTGTTTTTCTCCAACCATTTTTTGCCGTATACGCGTAAGAGCTTTTCGTTCGATAAACCTTTTTTTTCTTCAATCATCCATCTCAAAATCGTTAATGCCTTTTCTTTCGTCCAAAAATTTAAAGGAGTCATACCAAACTCCCACTCTTTAAACTCACTTGGGTATAAATCATTTATTGCTTTAAAAGGGCTGTTTTCGTATCTATGTTTAAGTAATCCTCGCAATTTATATTTTACAAGTAATTGAGTGTTCCATTTTTTTCTGATGTCTTCCTTATCCCATTTTAAGATACTGTGTAATAAATATGTGATTACTCTGCGGGCGAGCTTATTATCCATATCTTCTTTCCAAGTATTCGGAGGGAATCGTTTCCTTTTTCCATCCAATATTTCTTGATAAATATCTTCAATCGTAACGACTTTCATTGACAATATATAAATCCTCCTACATTTGTATTTATATTTATACAGTATTAACATTCTAATTAATATATCTATATTATATAATTTAAATGAAATCATCACTAAAAACAATATATAATTTATTTTTTGTAAAAAATCTAATCATTTAACTAATTGATATTTGTTTAAATTTTCTATTTTTTGTTATATACTTAATAAACATCATTACATCTGTATATTAGGAGTGTATTTTTATGGAGAAGCTTAACAAAAGCGATATTATTCGCACCGTTCCGCAAAATGGTTTCTTTGGACATCCCAAAGGACTATTTACTTTATTCTTTACAGAATTTTGGGAGCGATTTTCTTACTACGGAATGAGAGCAATATTACTTTACTATATGTACTATTCCATTTCTAAAGGTGGCTTAGGGATGGATCACGCCACAGCTGCATCCATTATGGCTATCTATGGTTCGTTAGTTTACATGTCTGGCATTATTGGTGGGTGGATTGCTGACCGCCTATTAGGTTCAAGTAGAACAATATTTTGGGGTGGCGTTTTAATAATGATTGGTCATCTCATCTTAGCTCTACCAGGAACGGTTAATACATTATTTATCTCAATGGTATTTTTAGTACTTGGAACAGGGTTATTAAAACCGAATGTATCTAGTATTGTTGGTGATTTATATAGTGAAACAGATACTCGTCGTGATTCAGGTTTCAGTATTTTCTATATGGGTATTAATTTAGGAGCACTATTATCTCCGTTTGTGATTGGAACACTCGGTCAAAAGTATAACTTTCACTTAGGTTTTGGTGTGGCTGCAATTGGTATGCTATTTGGATTAATTATGTATGTTCTTACGAAAAAGAAAAATCTAGGATTAGCAGGAACGCAAGTACCAAATCCTTTAACAGACAAGGAAAGAAAAAAGGTCCTTATACAGTTTAGTATTGGTATTATCGCAATTGCACTAGTTTGTGTGTTAACAATTCCAACAGGTATTTTAACGATTGATCGATTTACTTTACTTGTAAGTATCTTAGGTATTCTAATTCCAACAGGCTACTTTGTCTTTATGTACCGTAGTCCAAAGACGACAGAAGTTGAAAAATCTCGCTTAATTGCTTACATACCATTATTTATCGCTGCTACAATGTTTTGGGCGATTCAAGAGCAGGGAGCAATCATCTTAGCTAGTTATGCTGATCAACGTACGCAGTTAAACTTTGCAGGATTTGAGGTTCAATCTTCATGGTTCCAATCTTTAAACCCTATATATATTGTTTTACTAGCACCAGTATTTGCTTGGCTTTGGGTAAAGCTGAATTCACGCCAACCAAGTACAGCAAATAAATTTGCTATCGGTTTATTATTTGCTGGTTTATCATTCTTAGTGATGATTATTCCTGCATATATCCATGGTACCGAATCCCTTGTTAGCCCAATTTGGTTAATCATTAGCTTCCTTCTAGTCGTAATCGGGGAACTTTGTTTATCACCTGTCGGCTTATCTATTACTACAAAGCTAGCACCAGCAGCGTTCTCTGCTCAAACAATGAGTTTATGGTTCTTAACGAGTGCATCTGCACAAGCTATCAATGCGCAGCTTGTTCGATTATATAATCCTGAAACAGAGATTATTTATTTCGGTGTAATTGGCGGAATATCCATTGTTTTAAGTGTTATTTTATATTTCATGGCTCCAAAGATTCAGGTACTTATGAAAGGGATTAAATAATAGAACTGTGCCAAAAACTTGTTACCATGCAGGTTTTTGTGCACAGTTTTTTAGTGCTTTATCGTATGTAAAACTAGCTCCTTTTAAACGAAGAACAACAAAGGCAAATTGATCAGAAGTAAGTCATTTATCGATATGGATGATTAGGAGAAAGCATTTACGGTAACCCCAAGTCGAGAGTATTCCGATATTAATATAGTTTATACATCTAACCCTATTTAATAGGTTAGTTTTGAAAGATGGAACTCCCGCATTCGAAAATGATATACATAAATTTTCTAAAAGGTCAGCTTATTTTTTGTTTTGGGGTTACTTCAATATCTAAGCTAAATGCCTATGGAGCAAAACTAAAAAAAGACGCCAAATGGCGCCCCCAACTTGGGTTAATGAGGTTTAGTTTTCCAATCTAAAGAAATTTTGTATCAGCTCACAAAGAGAGTATATCATAACATCCAAGAGGAATAATATGCATTCTTACATATTGAAATAAATCTTGTATTCTTGCACTGACGGACCAGGAATAGTAAGATATGAAGCAAATAAGCGCTGTAAAAATATCAAGTCTAGGATGTACTTACTTGCAAGAAAACCCCAAAAATAATACATACATTACTATAGAAGCGATTAATTTCTGATATGACATGTTTTAATATCAAAAAAGCCATCACGCAATGATGATTGCATGATGGCTTTTGTTGTTTTCTTATTTCTTTGTCTCATTGACCCATGCAGTGATGTCCTGGATGACATACGCAGGAACATTGGAAGGTATTTCGTATTCACTAGGGTGACTTAATGCCCCGTCGCCCTCCGTGAAGATGTGATTCAATTTCGGATATTCTTTAAACTGAACATTACTGCGGCTTGAAAGCCCTTCTTGCCATCTCGTAAACTCGTCTTTTACAGTTACTTGATAATCACGTGCGCCTTGCAGAATCAGTAATGGCTCTTTTCGTGATTTCGCTTCTTCAACTGGACGCCAACGAGTCACATCGTACATGAAATGTGGAAAAGGATAATTATAACCAGCTGGTGGGTGATCTGGATCAAAAGTAGGATCCTCGATATAAGCGAATTGTTTTTTTAGTTCATCAATATATTCCTTAGGTGCCCCGAGGTACTGATACTGATCAAGGAGCATGTCAGTAAAAGGACGTGCAGGAGGTGCCATTAAAATACTGCCTCTTACAAGTGATGAACTTGCTTTGCTTAGTATGCGCGGCATGCTGCCAGCTCCTTGGCTATGTCCGAGAATAAAAATGTTATCTGGGTCAATGCCTTCCTGCTGCGCTGCTGATGTTGCTGCATATATGGCATCATCTGTAGTATCTCGGTCTAATGTAGCAGGTTCTGCACTCATTTTAAAACCGTGTTCTAAGGAACGTTTCTCGTAACGTAACACTGCGATACCGCTTGATGAAAGACCAGCTGCAAGGTCTCTAAAGATTTTAGTTCCCATAATTGTACTGTCACGATCTTGCGAACCAGAACCATGAACAAGAACAACAACAGGCACTTTTTCGCCAGGTTTATGTTTTGGAACCGTTAATGTGGCTGGTAACGGGTATGTAGCATTTCCAATGACGATTTCGCGTTCTTGGTAGAAATCAGGTTGGTCATAGCTAGGATGCGGGATGGTATAAGATTTCTCTGGCGCCATTCTTACGCCAACTTCATCAACTTTACCACCAGGTGTGAATTTAAGGAGTAGTGGAATAGTAGTTCCTTCGATAGCTCCTGGAATTTCAACCGTTTGGTGGACTAAGTTTCGTTCTTTAATAACAGGTGTCCCCATGCTTGTAATCATACTCCCGCCACTTTGTGTCCACCAGTTTTGTAATATGTTTGCCGTAAACTTGGATTGAAAAGCAGCAGACGTCAACTGGAGTGCCTCTGCATATTTACCTTGCTGGAGATAGTCAAAAAATAAAGACGTATGTTCCGTTAAAGAGACTGGTTTCTTTTCTGCAGTTTGTATCACTTGTGTATCCGCATGAATTGTTGTTGTAAGCGGAAAAGAAGAAACACCTAAAGAAAAGAGTAGGGTAAAAGAAAGTGCTGATTTTTGTAACTTCTTTTTTTTCATCTTTTTCATCCTGTTTAACCTCCAAAATGTAATGGTATGAAATAGGAATGGTAATTAGTGGAATGTTTTCCTATGGAGGTTTCGGTACATGTATGGGGGAATCCTGCATACATATCATAAAAATTCCGTTTGAAAGAGTAGAGGAGTTAATCAATGGTTTTATACATAAACCTTGGCTAAATCATAGAAATCAATAGTTTTTCAAACAATGATTCCAATTTCGTTATGATGTAAGGGAAGAAAAACAAGAAGAGAGGGAGGCATACGATGAAGAAATTTTTATGGTTCATTGCTACATTGTGCATGATTTTAGGATTGGTAACAGGGTGTAGTAGCAAATATGACACTGGAATTCCCGTTACAAGAAATGTAGCGGAGAAAGACCAGCAGAAAGGAAGCGAAACAATGAAAAATAAGAGAGAAGAGGATAGTTATGCAGCAACGGTACCTGTAAAAAAAGAAGAGTTTACGGGAAAACTACAGTATCCAGAGTTGGCCGAGCAGGCGATGAACCCAGTACCTGGGGAGAGAAAGAAACAAAACGCTAATAGGATTATCAAAGCTACGATACTGGAACATATCGACGGTGATACGTTCCAATGAGTTCACCTTCTGGATCTGTACCAAACGCATATAAATACCTTTTATCTTTATATCAGTTTACATTCATATAAGGCGAACTGTTATCGTCACGAACACCGTTACAAACGTCTATCTCAAGAATCACTCCGTCTTCAAAATCAACTTCTATTCTCCTCAAAACTTCGTCATCATTAGCATCAGCCAGACAACCTTTGTGTCTTAATATTTTTAACAATTTTCCCTCGAATTTCTGTTCAAGTGTATGAGTTCTCTCTTTTTTCTCCATTCTACTTCACTCCTAATTTTTATTGATTACACTACGATTTTATATGGATTTTAAGGAGTGGTGAAAATTTCCGCATAACAACAAATATTACGGAAATAGATTTTATACTTTTTTATAGAATCCCTTCACGAGGATATAACTTATCAGAAATGAAATGACGGGAAATGTAACGCACCATGCTGTAATCATGCTCCAGTTGACATATGATACGGGATAATTGCTAAGAGCATACCCACGTATTATATAGGGTATTTAACAGAAGTGTAAGAAGAGGCGCAACCCATATGCGTTTTGTGACGTATGAAACATAAACGCCGAGTCCGATAACGAAAACTGGCACAAGAAAAAGTTGACGTACGAAAGGATCTATCTTGTTCAAAAAATCCATTTGACATCCTCCTTTTTACTTCGTTTTACATATTCTATTCGATAGAGCTTGGCAGCTCTCTTATGGCATCGTTTCTATATGATAGTGGGTATTGTATAAAAGTACTTAAAAACAAAAGAGAACCCTCATCGGGTTCTCTTTTTAATCATGCTAGGATAACTAGACTTGGAATAAATCCTAATTAAAGCAATGGTAAGGAGGCAGGAGTTAATAAGTAATGCATTTAGAAATGGTTATTCTCCAGCATATATCTTTTTATATTGAATGCTTGGCTTACCTTTGTATTCGATTAGCCCTACATAGTGAATATAGTCGCCTGTCAAACTGAAGTGGTATAAATGCGCTTCAGAACCACTTAATACCCCCCCTATACTAGCACGTTGAATTGCTTCTGATTCAATACTTCGCACTGCATTACCGCCAGTAGTAGTATTATACACGTCAAACTTTAATTTTGTACCATTGTTTGTGTTAGCAATAACGTATTTAGCATTTGCAGCGACAAGGGTTTGAGCGTAATTTATGCCATACTTTAATTTTTGACCTTGTTTATCATATACATAATCGCCTTTGTTTATATCGAATACTGTTTTTCCAGAGCCATCATATAGTAAGTTTTGTTTTAAATCAATATAAATATTGTTAGTGCCATAATCCTTTAATTTCAGATTTTTTATTTCTTTTTTTGTACCGTCATCTAAATGCAGGAAGACCTTTTCGCCTTCTTGTACTAATAGAGCACTACCGTTCGAGGTTTGTACATAATAATATCTATTGGATGTATTTTGACTATTACTAATATTATTAGAAGAAGAACTTTGTAGATTGGTATCAATCTCTACCATTTTAGCGTTCTCATCCATAAGAGCGGTTCTTGCTACTAAACCATTTGAAATGATGTGTGCATCTCCAAAGAGTGTAGAGGTTACGCCGTCTTCTCCATTAGCAAAATGTTGATCTTTTATGATCCATTTTCCTTCTTTATCGTCTATTTTGCCGATTGATACAAACGTCTTATCTTTGTTCTCTTCTTGGATGTATTTTTGGAACATGACGTAAATATAATCACCCTTTCGAGCAACACCCAGTTCTTTCACTTTTCTATCGTCTAATAAATTAGAAAAACTTTCTCCGCCGAATTGATCTATAGTAATTTCTTTATGGTCTTTGGCATTTGTATCTTTTTTAGACGAATCGGAATTACTAGTTTCCCCTATTTTTGACCCGTTGGCCACTTGGTCTTTAGTTGTACTTTCATTCGCAGATGTAGTTGTTTTACTTCCTTCTTTTGGTTCTGAATTGTTGGAAGAGCAACCTACCAATAAGCTAAACGTACAACCTGCTAATAATATGTTCTTACTTGCTTTAAGCATATTTCTTTTCATAATTTCCTCCTACAGATATGTTGATTGATACGATTATACTATATATAACTATATATTAATATATTATTAAAGAGATTTTAATAATAGAAACATACTGAAAATGGAAGGGTGTAAAAATAGTGAAAATAGTAGTGTCATGTATTGTTAGTTTAGGAATACTGTTAACAGCATGCTCAAACGAAGACAAATTAAAGGTTGGATCAGAGAGTCGTGCAAACACAAATGAAGAAGCTGTCGGTCAAGTAGAAAAAGATAAAGATAAAGTGAAGGATAATGATGATGCTTCACCGTATAATGAGGAAATGGCAAGAGTAGCCATACAAAAAATGATGAACAAATATCCAAAAGAAGCTGGGAAGAACGTGTTACAAACTGAGAGAAGGGCAATGGATATTTTTCATGTTACAACGGATAAAGTAGAAGTTCAAATGCAGTTTAAAGATGCTGGGAGTGGAACGGTGGAATGGATTATGTGCGACTGGAACACAGGTCAACCGTTATATCAAAGTGATAAATGGAATGCCTATAGCTAACTACAACTTATAATTATCACATAGGGAATAGATACTAGATAAAAAGAATTAGCACTCAAATGATTTTAGAGTAGTAGATTGATTTTAGGCAGGAACCATTCATTACGCATACCTGGGAGAGTCGACATATGGACTTAGAATTAAAGGTAAAAAGAAAATAAATACATACTACAAAACTACATAATGAAGAATATCCGTATGTCTGGAAACTGGATCGTCGATTCAGTTGTCAATATTTTCTTCTAATTTAATACACTATTTAAAGTTTTTAATTGAAGTTCTTTAGACTGTTTGGAACATTGATATACAAAAGGAGTACCTAACGGTGCTCTTTTTTTGTATATGTAAAAATAAAGAAAATCGTTAGACAACATAGGTTTTTTGGGGAGCTTTAAAGAACTTTATAATTATTAAATATTTAATCAGTGCTATAGGAGCGAATATAAAATAAAACTTTTATCATAAATGATTTCATTATCCATTAATGTAAAATAAAATTCACTTATTAAAAGGAGGTTAAATATAATTGACAATTAATAAGGAGATAAATTTTAACTCATCATTGAAATCGAATAAAACAAGTAAAGGTTTGGTTTCAACAATGACACATTTGTCTAGAACTTATGTGATATTTATTGTGGGTTTACTGATTTCTAGGATTGGTGATTCTCTTTATACGTTTGCTCTTCCTTGGATTGCCTATGAATTGACTGGTTCGGCCATAATTATGAGTTCACTTTTTGCTACTGGTGCATTACGCAGGTAATCTTCATATAGAATGGAATTTCATGTACCGATTACTATAGGAAAGCATTCTGTATACAATTCAAACAAATGCAAATCAAATCATGCTTTTACAGATACAAAAAAGGAGCAGTTAGTAAAGCTAACGGCTCCAGGTCAAGGAATCTCCAAGGGGAAAGGAGAAAGATTAAGGACTTTAAATGAGTTTTGGCTAATGCCTATCTTTATTATTGACGGAATAATAAGTTTTATTCAATCATAACACCCAAAGTAGAATATTCACTAACAGAGCAAGGTGAAAAGTTTATACCTGTATTAGAAGCAATGCAAGTTTGGGGTAAAGATTAACTACATAAAAAAATAGAGATGCATGAAAGACATGAGGACTAATACAGTATTAGTTCCTTCTTATTACCAATAGATAGAAGGTATGGAGTCCAAATTAAATAACATTATTGTTGATTTTTACGTACAAGCACATTGATGCAATAGTAATTAAAGAGCTGCGATTGTTGCTCTTTTTCTTATGCAGCTAACGGTGCAGTTAGTGGAAGAAGGATTTTAATTTACTATGATGAAATATGTAATCTAGGCGAAATCTGAGAAGGAGGTTTCAATACTATAAAAAATGTTTTGTAGAATGAATGTAAGGGAGGAAAGCTAGCTTGGAAATCACAACAGAAAGATTAATAATCAGACCCTTTAAGGGTACTGATTTACAGGATGTATTTGCTATTTATAATAATGATGATACATGTAAGTACCTATTACATAATAAGTGGTCTCATGAAGATATGCAGAAAAGATTCGATAAGAAGTTAGTAAACAATGTACTCACTACAGAATCAAATTTAAGTTTGGCAGTCATATACAAGACTAATGTAGTGGGTGATCTATCTGTATGGTACACAGATATGAAAGACACTGTTGAGATTGGTTATTGTTTTTCAAATGAAGTAGCTGGGAAAGGTTTGGCAACTGAAGCAGTAAGTAGTTTGGTATTTAAATTATTTGATGAATTTAATGTACATCGTATACAAGCTAATCTTGATGCACGTAATATAACTTCACGAAAATTGTGTGAACGAATAGGCATGAGAAAAGAAGCCCATTTCATACAAGATTATTGGAGTAAAAATGAATGGACAGATAGTCTTGTATATGGAATGTTATCCTCTGATTTGAAGTAATAGACGTAGTGATTTTATTAAGCTAACGGGTGCGTTAGTTGAATAATAAAGGGCATAACATATTAATATGATTAAAAAGTTATGCCCTTTAATGTTAATTAATTTATTATTAAAATAAATTAATTAACATTAAAGACCGCGAGCTCTCAATTTTATATTCTAGGATAATGATATGCAAGATTGCATGTGTAAAACGGTTGCAATTTCACCAACCTGTAACTATAATGATTACAGGTTGGTGATACCAATCAAACAAATACAATCATCATGAATGGAGATGTTATCGAATGGGCATGAAAAAATTAATCTTAGCAGGTGCTTTAGGGTTCGCAGCATTATCAGGAACGAATCTACCAGGATTAGAAGCAACAAAAGCGAGTGCAGCTTCTATTGAAACGAATTTCTCGACGTTAGAAGGACGCGTAGTAGAAGTGGATCATGGTGTGATTGTTGTGAAATCTAAACAATACGAAGAACCAGTTAGTGTGTATATAGAAAATCTTTCAAATGTGAAAGTAGGAGACGAAGTAAAAGCGACTGGATCTATGATGCGTAACTTTACGGAGTATATGGTTGCAACAGAAGTTGAGAATACGACAAACAAATTAGGTATGCATTTGAAAGAAAATGGCTCACCTGATTATGTAATTGGTGAAGTATCAGAAGTAGGTACGATGGAAGACAGTGCTACTAAATATGTCGTAGTTGAGTATCCAACACAAAATGGGGAGAAAGACGTTATTGACGTGTTCTTAACAAAGGGACAAGTATTTAAAACAGGTGAGAAAGTGAAAATTGATATGAAGTATGTAGGCTGGGGCGGCATTTCTATTAATTACAACACAGTGGATCATATCGAAAAAGTGCATGAGGTAAACAATAGCACTCAAAATAATGATGATGTGTGGATTTGGTCTTAATTTGATTAGTAACATCAGAATCGAAACAGTAAGACGTTCTTATGTTGTAAAGGCTATACTGAAGTGAGTATGGATTATCATATTCATTTCAAAAAAGCAAAGGAGAGGAGTCTATTCTATGACTTCTCTCCTTTGCTTTTTTTAACTTTGTTTGAGTCTATGTATATAACCATATTTAAGCAAAAATAGCTTTTAAAATCGATACTTTGTTTGTAGTAAATAATACATAATTTTGTTTTACAGTTCTAATTAATATACGGTCAGTTGTCCCATATGCTGTTCCAATACGGATTGCAGTTGGTTCCTCAACTCCAGCATAGGTAGCATCTTCGGTAACCTCAAGCACATCACGTAATGGAATCGTAACCTCCGCCAATTGCCATGAAATAATTAACTCTTCTTTTGTTTTCCTTACATCAATACCTAGCATTATACCAAGACCTTTCTATAATAGAATGCTACACTTCTTATCTTATTATACAAATTTTTAGATTATTTTTCTACACGTATGAATAGAACTGATATTTTAAGGGTGTCAAAAGTACGGGAAGATATATTATCAATCTATTAAGAAATACGCTATGAAGAAAAGTTCACAGGGAATTAATATGGATTTGACATGGTTACAGTATGATGAATGAGTAACAGTAGGCGTTGCAGGAAGGAAATGAATGATGAGACTTAAACTAGTAGGAACCTTAACTTGTATAGTAGTAATATTAGGTATCTTTATCGTTTACACTAATGTATCTATTGGTAAAGAACCATATAAGACAAACCATGACGCCATAAATAATGAAGAAAATAGTAAGCATAATGGGTCTTCAAGTAAGATAGCAAGCTCTTTTTCAAGTATACAGGCTGTAGTAAATAAGGAATATGGTTTACCCGAAAACTATAAGCCAGAGGATTTAGTTGTACCAAACGTACCCTTCTCATTTAGTGGAACGGTAGAAAAGAGTCACCTTCGTAAAGAAGCAGCGGAAGCGTTAGAAAAACTATTCTTTTTAGCTAAACAAGATGGTATACAGTTGAATGCTGTTTCAGGATTTCGTTCCTATGGGTATCAAAAAGGCCTGTATGCCAGCAATGTTAAAAAGAATGGGCAAGAGCATACGGATCGCTTCTCTGCAAAGCCAGGGCATAGTGAACATCAAACAGGGTTAACAATGGATGTTTCATCTAAAAGCGCGAACAATGAACTAGAGCTAGCCTTTGCAAATACGAAGGAGGGCAAATGGCTAAAAGATAACGCACATCGTGCAGGATTTATCATTCGTTACCCAAAAGGTAAGGAGAATATTACTGGATATGCTTATGAGCCTTGGCATGTACGTTACGTAGGAGATATTGCTGAAAATATATATAAAGAAAAACTAACTTTAGAAGAATATATGAATCTGAAAAAATAAAGAATTGATCTAGTTAGTATTAGTAGTGAGAGTGTTAAAAGATAGGATATATACGCATCTGGCGCAAACGCTATTACAATCTCAGTTGATAATCAAAAGATTAAACGATATATACTGGAGCACAGTTATATAAGTCAAATTGGCATATATCATGTAAGTGCGAATGCGGATGTACAGATTCGCATTCGCACTTACATGAAGCCAAAAGCATACATTACAATAACTTACTTTTAATCAGTTTACATAACACATCTCATAGGTATTTGTAAAAAACAAGTGAATAAATCTCAAAATAAAAAGAATACTTATGTCATTGAGATAGAAAGAGAAATTTAGTAATTATATTTTGAAATCTGCATTTAAATAATATTTAGCGGAATGCTCAGCTAAATCAAGTACAATAAAAAGAATTAAAGGAAATGCTCTATTTCGACATCACAACAATTATATTTTGAAAAATACACCATCTATTTAGTCTTAAGGAGTTAAAGTTAACTGATTTGTATTAAAATGTTATACACTGGCTATATCGCTATAAGCGACCATTTAATCAATATTAATAATGTATAGCTGAATGTATCTGAAACTAAAAGATATTTAGACTGATGAAAGGTAAGGTATATGATACCTTTATAAAGAGGTGGAAAAATAAATACTCACAACTTCGCACGAAATACCAATTTTACGAACAATAAGATGTATAAATAAAAATCTAACACAGTATTTAGGGATTTCGAGCTCGATTGCATGAATCTCATTATATTGGTATGTGTCTATATAATTCATATTTTATATAGGAATCATTAAATACTGAACTATTCATTGAAAATATTCATAGTAAATTACCTTTTACTATATAGGATTTATTCTTATGTTGATCTAATTAACTCCCCATAATTATGATTAAATTAACCAATTCATGTTAGATAACGAATTTTAAACTGTTTTCATATATTGATTTTTTGTATGAATCTATATATAAAAATTGTTTTATTTTACATACATTTATATGTAGTTTTTGCACTAATTTTTATGGTCTTATACAAAATTATCACTTAGTTAGCTATAATTTTCATTTGACTAACTACACTATACCATACAGTTTTGATTGTGTTTTAGTATTTCATAATTTAATTATGTAAATAAGTTTGTGTAAAAATTGAATTTAACGCGAACTTGTGTTCGTGTCTATTTTCTGTTATAGTGTATATGAGGTGATTTTTATGGACTACAGCAAGCAACGTCAAAAATCCGTACATCGTAAAAAATTATACGAAAATTTAAATGAAATGCCCTTTTACATAGAAGAATTTGTGGAGTATAAAGAATTGCATGATGCCTCTCCCTCCACCCTACTGAATTATGTATATGATTTTAGAGTCTTCTTTAATTGGCTATTATCTGAACAAATTATTGAATTTAAGCCCATTAAGGACATATCCTTCTCTGATTTAGAGAATTTAAAGAAAAAAGATGTTGAGAACTTTATGAGGTTTCTAAAACTACAACAAAACATGCAGAATTCCTCTGTTAACAGAAAAATTTCGGCCTTAAAGTCTTTATTTAAGTACCTCACCTCCCTATCAGAGAATGAAGATGGAGAATGCTATTTTTATAGAAATGTAATGGCTAAAATTGAAATACATAAAGATAAAGAAACATTAAATGCTCGTGCAAAACGTATGAGATCTAAAATATTCCATAATGATGATGATCAAGAATTTCTGAATTATGTTAAGTACGAACATGAAAAATCTTTAACAAAACATCAGTTATTCTATTTCCTAAGAGATAAGGAACGTGATGTAGCTATCCTCTCCCTCTTTCTTGGCAGTGGTATTCGTGTAAGTGAATTAGCCGATCTCCGCATGGAAGATATAAACTTAAAAGAAAGACTAATTGATGTAATCCGAAAAGGAAACAAAGAAGATTCTGTTTGGATTACCCCAATTGCATTAAATGATCTTGAAAAATATATGGAGATTAGAGATAAAAAATATGCTCCAGGGAAAGAATTACAAAATGTATTCTTATCGAAGTATAAACATACTGCACAGCCGCTTTCTGTTAGGGCTATCCAAGATATAGTAGAAAAATATACTAAAGCCTTTGGCAAAAAAATGTCTCCTCATAAATTAAGACATACATTGGCAAATAAGTTATATATGGAAGAAAAAGACTCGTTACAAGTGATGCAACAACTGGGACATACCAGCCAGGATACGGCCTTATTATATACACAGCTTGGAGAAACAACTATCAAAGATAGCTTAGGAAGAATAGGAAAGAATAAACAATAAAAGTTCAGCAATACAAAATTGCTGAACTTTTATTGTTTTCATTGATAAGTGGATTTAAAATCTATATTAAATCCACTTTATTTTGAAATTTATTATGTAATAAATACATAGTTTAAACTGTACTTTAATTAGAATTTAAATTCTCTTGATAGTTAAACATAAGAGTTTTAAATTCCTACAAATTTTAATTACCAGCAGATAATATTAATGATTTTTTGGTAACACCAATGGATTTTAAAAAGTATGATGCTTAAGTTAATATTAAAAAGCCCCTTAGACATATCTAGGGGGTTTTTTAATTCATTTTAGTATGTTACTTCTACACTCTAAACATTAAATTTAACTATTTGTAATTACTAACTAATAATTCAGGGAATAAATAGCGTAATACGTACATAGTTAGACGTCTAGATTTTCCTTTATACGGATATATATGCATGTACATTGATGGATTAAAGTTTGCCTCAATAATTCCATAAGCTTTTTTATTTGCTGCAGGAACTTCTGTATTTTCAATAATCAAATCTATACCACTAATATTAGCTCCAAGTGCAGATACTGCATCTACAGCTAGTTTCTTATAATCGTCGGGGATTTGATCTGTCACATCAATTGAATCTCCACCTGTACTGACATTAGAATTCTCTCGCAGGAATACAATTTCTCCACTTGTTGGAACTGAATTTTTCCGATACCCTTGAGCTTTAAGCATTAAGAGCTCCAATTCCCCTAATTGTATACTTTCTAGAGGTGTCCTATGGTCCATTCCTCTTAATGAATCCAAATTTTTTTGAAGGACCAATTCTTCAATCGTATGTGTACCGTCCCCTACAACATTAGCTGGAATTCGTAATAAAACCGCATGAACTTTGTCATCTAGCACAAAAAATCGATATTCTGTTCCATAAACAAATTCTTCTATCAATACGGATGAGTCTTCTTTAAATGCTAATGTGAGTGCTTTTTGATAATCTTCGTAACTTGCTCCTTCTTCTTTAAAGATAGATATTCCTAAACCATAATTTGTTGTTTTTGGTTTTACAACAAAAGGCTTTCTTGCAAATAAATCATAGGAACGTAAAGCTTTTTCTATATCGTTAAATTCCTCGCCTATCGGCACACGAAATCCATGTTGTTGAAGAATTTTCTTTGTTACTGTTTTATTTTCCATAATTAACGGTGATATATAACTATCTTTACTAGTCATATTCCCATTCTTCACATATTCAACATGATTTCCTAGCTTTAGTCTTAAAAATTGATCTTGTCGATCTAAAACGTCTACTTGTATTCCTTGTTGAATAGCATCAAACATTAAAATTTGTGTAGATAACTCCATGTCAGTAAATCCTGATAGCTGATACGGTTTATCCCATGATTTTTTATAATTTTCTTTAGCGATACGGGAAGCTACCTGTCTTTGACTACTTTTTATAAACTCTTTATAAAGTCGTCCAGCTAAAGTCTTACTTGGGTCTGTTAGCATTTCTCTCAAGTTTACAAATAATGTATTCGAAACCGTAATGTCTAACAACTCTGTTACATGTTCCATCTCATCAACAATACGCTCAGCATCTGTTTTAAATTGCGTATGTTCTAAAGGATGTTCAAGAGCCACTAAATTATTTTGAACATCACCGATTTTTACCCATTCATCATTATTATCGTCTTGGTCAATCCAGAGCAAATAGATGAGAAAAAGGTGTAGAAATTCTGCTTGTTCATGGCTAATTCCATATGTTTCAAAAGGGTTTAAATCTAGGTTTCTTAATTCAATATAACGAATGCCCTGATTATTTAAATCTGAGACTTGAGGGCCACCCCTTAAACGGACAGATGCATAAAATTCTTTTTCCTCTAATAAAACCCCTTTACTTACCAGCGTAGAAAGATCAGATATATAGTTTTGTAGACTACTATAGGATACTTGAACATCGTTTTCATTGCTATAACCATATTTACTATTTCTAATGCTTCTTACGGCGTCATTTAAAGGATGTTTTTCAAAGAAATTCTTTTCACTACTAGGAGAAGCACCGAAAAAATACGTTATTAGCCATCGATAGTGTAAATAATTTCTTGTGACTTTCAAATAAATTTCTGTTTTAAATTGATGATAATCTTTTATTTCGGATTGTAATTCAAATAATTCTCGAATTACATCCTCGCCAAATTCAAAATTGAAATGAATACCACTAATCATTTGTTTTCGTCGGCCATAAGAATTAGATAAATATCGGCGATATAAAACATTTTCATGATTATTAAGTTTCGCAATAATAATATCTTCTTCTTTTTCGGGCAACTGTGGTGGCATACTTAATGGCCAAAGCATTTCGTTAACGCCCATAGAACGATAGGAAACATCATGAATAGCTGCTAAATAATTAAATAAATCTTCTAGTGTCTCCGTAACTGGTGTAATTAATTCCATTTGTGTTTCAGAGAAATCTCGCTGAATATAAGGATGTTCATCTCTTACTGAAATACTTTTGGGATGTTCTGTTTTAGCTAAACTTCCTGATAGATCAACTCGTTGACTTTCTTTTTCAACGCCAAAACGTGCTTTTAATAAATATGGTTTAATACGGTCATTGTTTAACATTTTTTTCATTTCCATATAAATGGTCCCCCCCATCAATTCATATATTTAATATGAAAATCGACAAAATTATAGTCATTTTTTAAAATTCAGCATTTGGATATTAATGGCCAAAGCATTTTATTCTTATCCACAGAAAGAAAAGACATTTCGTGAATAGCTGCTAAGTAATTAATCATGTCTTCTAATGTTTTAGTATTAAGCTGAATATATGATTTGGTATCTCTTATCGAAACGGATTTAGACGTTTCAGTTGAGCTTTTACCCAAATCAACTTGTCGATTTCCCTTTTCAATCCCATAACGAGCTTTTAATAAGGATTGTTTAACACGGTAATTAAATAGCATTTTTTTAATACACATAAACTCTTCCCCCACTTTAATTGTTTTTACCAACGATAAAACACGACAAAATATAACAATCAAAAGTACCCACATCTCTACATGCGGATACTTTTGTTACTATATTTTGCTGTAAATAAGAATCATCTTAAATACTTCATATGGAAAGAGAAATGCTCATTTAAGAAAGTGGCAATAAAGAAGTAGCTATGATCATAGCCCTCCATTTTTTTATAAGTTACCATTTGACTATTTTTTTGAGCATTCTCTAAGAAAATATGCTCTTCCAATTGCTTTGGATAAAACTCGTCTTGACTACCTTGCATAATAAGAATAGGTGGAATATTATCTTCTTTAATTAATTCTGAAGCATCCCATTGTTTCCAAGAATCTTTGTCTTCACCTAAATAAGAGGTGAAAGCATTTATTCCCCATGGAACTTGACTAGGGGTTAGGATTGGCGAAAAAGCAGAAATCGCTTTGAATCTCTTAGCATTTTTCAAACCAATCGTTAACGCCCCGTGTCCTCCCATTGAATGTCCCATTATGCTTTCTTCACCTGAAAAATTAGGTACGATAGTCGAAGCAATAGATGTTAATTCATCTACGATATATGAATACATTTTATAATGCTGGGCCCAGGGCTCCTCGGTAGCATTTAAATAAAAACCTGCTCCTTGTCCAAGATCCCATGCTGCAACATCCGAAACGTGTTCTCCACGCGGTGAAGTATCTGGCATGATTACTGCAACTTGATGCTTTTCAGCCAAACGTTGGAACCCACTTTTTTGACTAAAATTATCATCTGTACAAGTTAAACCAGATAACCACCATATAAGCGGGATTTTTTTCTTTTCTTTATTTGATGGTAAGTAGATACTAAATTTCATATTACATTGCAAAACTTCTGAGTAATGAATATATTTACGTTGCTCTCCGTCGAAAGAACGATGTTGTTCAATACATGTAAGACTCATTATCTCACTCTCCATAAGTTAAAATCGTACGAATGGATTCACCTTTGTGTAATAAATCAAATGCCTCATTGATATCTTTAAATTCTAAATGATGAGTAATAAATGAATCTAAATTAATATCACCCTGCATATAATCTTTAACCATTTCCGGAAGCTCAGATCTTCCTTTAACTCCACCAAAGGCTGATCCACGCCATACTCGGCCCGTTACTAATTGGAATGGACGAGTATGAATCTCTTTGCCAGCACCGGCTACACCGATAATAATACTTTCGCCCCAACCTTTATGACATGCTTCAAGAGCGGACTTCATTACTTCAACATTACCAATGCATTCGAAACTATAATCCACGCCTCCATCTGTCATTTCGACTATAACTTCTTGAATTGGGCGATCATAATCCGCAGGGTTAACAAAATCAGTCGCTCCCATTTTTTTAGCTAGCTCCCATTTTTGAGGATTTAGATCAACTGCAATAATTCGGCTTGCTTTCGCTTGAACTAGTCCTTGAATAGCGGCTAATCCAATCGCTCCTAAACCAAATACAGCTGTCACAGCTCCTTCTTCAACTTTTGCAGTGTTGTGTACAGCACCGATACCTGTAGTCACACCACACCCTAATAAGGCAACTTTATCTAACGGAGCGTTTTCGTCGATTTTCGCTAAGTTAATTTCATTAACAACTGTATATTCGCTGAATGTACTAGTTCCCATGTAATGATACAGTGGCTCTCCGTTATAAGAGAATCGTGTTGTTCCATCAGGCATTAAACCTTTACCTTGTGTTTCTCGTACAGCACTACATAAGTTTGTTTTACCAGAACGACAGAATTTACATTCTCCGCATTCAGGTGTATAAAGTGGAATAACATGATCACCAGGTTTTACTGAAGTAACTTCATCACCTACTGAAACGACAACACCCGCACCTTCATGACCTAGTACAGCAGGAAATACTCCTTCTGGATCGTCACCTGATAATGTAAAAGCATCTGTATGACAGACAGATGTATATAATATTTTTACTAATACCTCTTTTGCTTTTGGCTCTTCTACATCGATTTCTACGATTTGAAGTGGTTCTCCTGGCTTAAATGCAACAGCAGCTTTACTTTTCAACTGAATCCCTACTTTCTTTTTTCATTGTTTACACCACTAAGATTACACTTTATAATTTTAATTACAATACTGACAAATTTGTCACTATAAACATTTTCCGTGAGAGGAAGGTCAAAAATTATGGTTATTCATTATAAGGATAAGGAATTTTTCACAGGAAAAGATTTAGCTTTATCTGTGATAGGAGGGCGTTGGAAAATAGCAATAATATGGTGTTTGTTACAGCGTTCACCTTTAAGATTAAGTGAAATACAAAAGAAGCTTCCTGATGTGAATCAACGCATGTTAATTAGACAATTAAGAGAGTTAGAAGAAGATAAAATAATTACTAGATGTGTATATCCTATAGTACCTCCAAAGGTTGAGTATGAACTTAGTGAAGTAGGTCGTCGCCTAGAACACGTAGTAACTGCCATCTGTGATTGGGGAGATGATTTTAGTGAATTTGTAGAAATGGACGCTAATAAAGTACCGGCTGAATAAAACTTAATGCAATTTTAAGTAGATCTATAAAAGTTATGGGGGCAATGTATAAAAGCATGTCCATGAAACTTAGGTAATTAATCCTAAAAACAATGAAAATACGCTATTCTTTCTATAGAATTATAGAAAAGGATACGTGTTTTTTCATTTCAGGGGTATTTTGTTTTGTTAGCTTGATAGCGATGTGATGGTACCCCTTACATAGTAAAAAACAAAGCAATCGCAGAACACGATCGCTTTGTTTTTTTATTCATATCGTAGTGCTTGAATTGGATCCAGCTTCGATGCTTTATTCGCTGGAAATACACCGAATATTACTCCAACTAATAAAGAGAAAACAAATGATAACAGCATAACGGGTATGGAATACGCGATTGTTGTACCTGTAGCTAGCGAAAATATTTGAGCACTAATTACTCCAATCCCTATTCCAATTATTCCACCGAATGAACTTAATACAACTGCTTCAATAAGGAATTGAAGCAGTATGTTTTTACGCTTTGCTCCAATTGCTTTTCTAATGCCTATTTCTTTCGTACGTTCTGAAACTGATACGAGCATAATATTCATGATGCCAATCCCGCCTACGATAAGAGAGATTGCTGCACTTCCGCCTAGCATTAATGTCATCGTATCATTGACAGATGATGCTGTCTCCATTAAATCTTTTGGACTTGAAACGCTATAACTATCTGTATCACCTAAGATGGAATTCATCGTTCTTTCAATGTGGCTCGATATGAAATTAATCATTTCTTCATTTTCTACCTTTACATATGTTGTCCCAACATTCGTAGTAGCAGCTAAACGCTGTCCGGTGCTAAGCGGAACAATAATCGTACTATCTCCGCTTGTTCCTAATGAACTTCCCACTGATTCAAGAACTCCAACAACTTTATAAGACGTTCCGTTTACCTTTACCGATTTACCGACCGGGTCTCCTAAGCCGAATAATGTTTGTGCTGTGCTTGCACCAAGTACAGCAATTTTCGAATGATTCCCCTGATCTAAGTCTGCAATGAAGCGTCCTGATTGCAGCTTTAAATCACGGACATCTAAATAAGAAGAAGTTGTTCCAATCATTGACACTTGTGTATTCGTTTTTTCATGTTTCACTGTTACTCTTCCTGATACTGTTGGTGCAATATCTTTAATACCGTTAATATCTTGAATTTGTTTTGCGTCATTTTCTTTAAATGTAGCATCTGAATCCGTAATCGATACCGTTAATACATTTGTACCTAAGTTGCCAATTTGATCTTGTACCTCTTTTGTCGATCCTTGTCCTATCGCAACCATGACTATAACAGAGGATACACCGATAATAATTCCAAGCATCGTTAAAAATGCTCGAATTTTATTTGCCTTAATGCTTTTCAGTGCCATTTTGAGTGTTTGCAAACCATTCACCTCCATTCTCATAGAGCTGTCCATCGTGAATCCGAACGACGCGGCTTGCTTTCTTTGCAACATCTAAATCATGTGTAATAAGAATAATGGTATGCCCTTGCTCATTTAATGCATTCATAATTCCTAATATTTCTTTACTCGTTTTACTATCAAGTGCTCCAGTCGGCTCATCTGCTAGTAGAATAGGAGGATGTCCAGCCAACGCACGTGCTATTGCGACACGTTGCTGTTGCCCACCGGACAATTGAGAAGGCAAATGGTTCCCTCTATCTGCCAACCCTACTTTTCGTAATGCTTCTAATGCCGTTTCTCTTCTTTCTCCTGCTTTCATGCCCCGATAAATAAGTGGAAGCTCGACATTCTCAACTGCTGTAAGTTTCGCTATCAGGTTGAAATTTTGAAATATAAAACCTATCTTTTCATTTCGAATCGTCGCAAGCTCAGAGCTTTTCATTTTCCCTATCTCTTCATTATCTAGCAAGTATTCAACTGAATCCGGTCGATCTAAGCATCCGATCATGTTCATAAATGTTGATTTCCCAGAGCCTGATGGTCCTATGATAGAGATAAAATCGCCCTTTTGAATATCGAGAGAAATACTTTTTAGAGCCACTACTGTTTCGCCGCCAAGTTCGTAAACTTTCTTCATGTTCTTTATTTGAATAATTGGCTCTACCATAACATTAACGCCCTCCTTGTCCGCCGCCAGCTGGAGCTCCGCCGTTAGATCTTCCTCCAAACTCACCACCAGGTCTTCCTTGTAAATTGCCGCCACCAAATCCTCCTTGAGAGTTTCCGCCAGGCATCATCATAGGTCCTTGAGAAGAATTCCCTTTAGATTGAACTCTCGGTATTTGCACCGTATCTCCTTTTGCTAACCCTTTTGTAATTTCTACATGCGTATCATTTGAAATACCAGTTTCTACTGTCACTTTTTTTGTTGACTGCGCTACATCGTCTGAAGATGTAGGAACTAGTACATATTTTTCATTTCCGTTTGTATGCACCGCTTCTACTGGGACGTATAATGCGCTTTCTTTACTTTCTATTGAGATACTTGCTTCTGTTGACATACCAATCTTCATATTTTTCGGATTTTCAATTTGTACAGTTACGTCAAATGTAGAAACGCCTTTGTCTGCTGTTCCTTTTGTTGCTACACTTATTACCTTTCCGCTGAATGTTTCATCTCCGAATGCACTTGCTGTTATTTTTACCGCTTGACCTTCTTTTACTTTCGGTACATCTAATTCATCAACACTAATCGTTGTTTGCAAAGCGTTGTAGTTTGTTATGTGTGCAATTGGATCCGCAACCTGTACAGAATCACCGCTTGTAACAGAAAGGCTTGTAATTGTCCCCGTTACTGGGGCTTGCAAAATACTTCCATCTGTAAAGGTTACAAGTGTTGCACCTGCCTCTACAACATCACCTTCTTTTACACTGACACTATCGGCTGTCAAACCACTCCCGCCACTTGATTTATCTGAATTTGCACTATTGTTCCCTCTCGTTACAGGTGATGTATATCCATCTGCATCCTTCATACGAAGAAGAATTGTTCCCTGTGACGCTTTGCCGCCTTTTTTCACACTAACTGATTGAATTTCCCCGTCATATGGAGCCGTAACGACAGCACCATTTTTAAAGGTTACAAGCGTGTCACCTTTTTTCACTGTATCTCCAGCCGCTACACTTATAGTATCAACAATAAGAATTGTATCTTTCACTGTTACATCTTGATCTGTATTTGCTGTAACCGAACCCGAACCACTAACTGCTACCTCCAGTTTTCCTTGTTGTACTGTCGTTGTTTGAGAAGCTGCCACAACACCTTGTGTTTTATCTGTTTTATGTAAAAAGAACCAAGCGCTCGCTCCTCCTATTACAATAATAATGGTTGAAATAATAATCCACTTTTTCAAATCTCTGTTCCCCTCTCTATTGCCCTGTTTGTCCTGATTGTTCTTGATTCGGCTGGAATTGACCGTTACCATTACCTGGGAACATCTTATCGCGCCCTCTTGAGCCCATCTCTGAAAAGTCCGGACTTTTACTCTGTTTATAAGCTACATAACCTACTCCGATAGCTGCACACGTACTAATCCCCAAGTTTACTATGAGTAAAATTTGTATTAACTTTTGTTTCGTTTGTTCCATTTTTTATTCCACCTCGTATATGTTTTTGGTAAACCTATTGTGACTTTCGTTCCTTAACTTTTTCTTAAAAATTCAACCTTACTTATAGGTTCCTTTACGAATATTCCATTTTGTAACAAAAAAGTTTGTAACCACAAAAAATTATACAGTTTAGACAAGAAATAACTTCCTCAATAAATTAGAGGGGTTTATTTCTAACCCCATATTTTATACCGCTATAAAAATGTCAAACAATTCATTTCATTACATCGTATTTTAATTCACTTCATTAGTGTGAGAAGTATGAAACACCCAATATCTCGATCCTACATAGTTTATTAAGCTACCAATTAAAGTTGCAATCACTTTAGAAACAATCAAAGACTGCTCCAAAGTATCATACATACTTCTTAGTATTAGAGATACTACAATAAGACTTAAAAGATTAATAAAAATGAATTTAGATGCTTCTACTACAACTCGACTTCTCTCTTGTTTAAATGTCCAAACCCTATTCAGTAAGTAACTGTTAGCTACACCACAACAATAGGAGATTGATTGCGCCAATAACATGGGCACGTCCCCAATGACAAGTAATGAAAAGATTACTATATCTATGCCTGTATTCAGTATACCTACTATTAAAAACTTAAAAATTCGTATTAAATCTTTATTCATACGCTGGCTCATGTTTGATGGCTAATTTTTCATTTTCCGGTTCCCCATAAAATTCTCGAACAATATATAGAGGGCGCCCTTTTGTTTCATCATATATTCGCCCAATATACTCACCAATAACACCTAACATAAATAGCATAAAGCCATTAAAAATTAACATAATACTAATGATAGAAGGCCACCCTTTCATGGTTGCTTCAGTAAATAAAGTAAGGTATAGCACGTATATAAAGTATAGAAAGCCTGAGCTAGAAAGCAGTAAACCCGAATAAATTGCTAATTTTAAAGGTTTATAAGAGAAAGACAGAATCCCATCTAGGCATAGCTTAACCATTCGTTTAAGGGGATACTTAGTTTCACCTGCTACTCTTTCATCTCGAACATATTCAATTGCTATTTGACGAAATCCAATCCAACTAACTAATCCTCTAACAAATCTATTATTTTCGTTTATCTTTCTCATTTCTTTACATACCTTTTGATCCATAAGGCGAAAATCTCCCGTATCTACTGGTATATCAATATCTGTGGAAGCGCGAAGCACGCGATAAAACGTGCTTGCTGACCATTTTTTAAACCATGTTTCACCCTTACGTTTCATTCGTTTTGCGTAGACTACTTCATACCCCTCTTTCCATTTTTCAATCATTTGTAGAATTAGCTCTGGTGGGTCTTGCAAATCAGCATCAATAATGATAACTGCATCCCCATTTGCATAATCCATACCAGCTGTAATTGCAATTTGGTGACCAAAATTCCGTGAAAAATCGATAAGTTTCACTGTCTTATCACCTATCATAAATTGCTTTATAATATCCGCACATTTGTCCTGGCTTCCATCGTTAATAAATAGTAATTCATACGTACCATTTGCATCTTTCATGACCCTTTTCAGTCTTCGATACGTTTCTTCAATAACAGCTTCTTCGTTATACATGGGGATGATTATTGAATAACATATATTGTTTCCCACTCTAACCACTCCTTTACAAAGTTACTTTATATAAAGTATTTGAGCGCCCAGGACCACCCATATTCATACCTTCTTTTCCACCATTTTGTTTTGTCTGCCATTCATCAGAAGGTATTTTCTCACCATTTTCTTGAATCCATTTTGTTACTTCAGAGCTTTCGCCTCTCATTCCTTCATTTGAAAGGAGGAAGTACTTTACTTTCCCGCTTACTACCAACTCTTTTAATTTTTCAACAGAATACACTGGATCAGAACCAGAAAATCCCCCCATCGTTATTACAGATTCTCCTTCATCTATAATGTAAGGAGCTGCTGTTTGATAACTTGTTGTAGCAAATAAGTATTGTTCACCAGTATTGTTTTTCTTTAAATATGAAAAAGTTTTATCATCTAAACTCTCGTTATCCATATCTCCTGGCTTGCTTCCTGGTAATCCTGAAGATTTTCTACTAGGGTTTGGAATTTGCATGTGATCTTCTGGTGAAGCAGAATCTTTTTCAATATATTCTCGTTCAGTTGGAAGTCCGCTACCACCGGGCCCTCCTTGTCCAGAAAATCCAGGCATTGCTCCTGGAAAAGCTCCTTTACCATCAGCTGAACTTGGGCTTGCTTGTGGGAGCATACTATTTCCACCATATGTAATCGGCGTAGCAGCCCAATACAATGGTCCGATTAATAATATAAGTAATCCTGCAATATGCAGAGTAAAAGGCAATACAATCTTCTTACACTTGAACAAAACAAGTACGAAAGTCATAATAATTCCGGCTACTGCTATACAAAGTGGCCACTCAGCTCCAATGACATCACTGTAAGGATGCATGATATACCATTGGAAACCTGCTGTTCCTACAACTGCAATTGGCAATAACCAAGACTTCCAGCCAGTATTATTCTTATAATCCTCAAAAAGCTGTGTTGAACCAGCTCCAAATAGAGCTGCAATAGGAGCCGCAAGCATTATTAAATAATAGTGATGGAAAAATCCAGCAATACTGAAAAATACCATAACTGGAATTAACCATGCGAGCCAAAAGACAGCTTCTTTATGTTTTAAGGTTATATTATTTCTTCTTACACTAGCCAATAAACTAATACTAGCAATAGCAATAAACGGTAACAGCCAACTAGCCTGACCAGATAATTCAGACTGGAATAGACGGAACGGCCCTTTTTCTCCAGTTCCAAACATACCGCCTGCCATGCCACCTGGACCACCATTTTTACCTGTCGGTGGACCATCCCCTTTGTTTATTTGGAATCCTTGACTATAATCACCATTTCCTTGTGGTAAATTAGCTCCATTTTGATGATTATCTTTCTGCACTACTTCATTGTTACCTTCAGGTGTTTGAGGTTGATCATTTGCATTAGGCATTCCTTTATCTGCTGGAACTTCCTGTTTGCCATTCTCAGCACCATCATTTGGCATTCCCCACATATTATTTTGAGGCGATTGTTGATGTTCCTTCGCACCCGGTACTCCCTGATTCCCAGTAAGACGTGATATACCATTGTAACCAAATGCTAATTCTAAAACTGAATTTGTTTCACTACTTCCAATATACGGACGTTTATTTTCAGGAATACTGTCTACAATTACCGCCCAAGAAAGAGAAATAACGAGCATGATAGCTGTTGCACCAGTAAGGAAACCGATCTTTTTTTTCCAGTCTACTTTCGCAGCTAAAAGATAAAAGAGATAAAAAGCAGGCAGTATCATATATGCCTGTAACATCTTCATATTAAAAGCTATCCCAATTACCGCGAAAGATCCTAAAAGACTCCAAACACTTTCACGCTTTACACTTTTAAACAAGAGCCAAGTAGCTAACAAAAGAGTAAATACAAGCATGCTATCAATGTTATTTGTTCGACTCACTGCAGCTGCAATTGGTGTGCATGCAAAGGCTAAGGCACTAAGACGTGCAGCAACTACACCAAAAGAAGGTTTAACTAAAAAATAAATTAACAATACAGATCCTATCCCTGCCAATGCTTGAGGTAGAATTACACTCCAGCCGTGCAGCCCAAAAATATAGGCACTAATTGTTTGAATCCAAAATGTAACAGGGGGTTTATCTACCGTTACAGACCCAGCTGAATCGAGTGAACCAAAAAAGAAATTATGAAAGTTTTGCAGCATACTTGCCACTGCAGTCGTATAATAAGTATTCACATAATGATCCGTCCAAATATTATAGCCATTTAGAAAAAGTGCTAACAAGACTATGAATATTAGAGGAATATCCAATCGCTTTTTCAATTGTAAAAACATAGAATTACAACTCCTTAATCATTTTATAAAGTTAACTAGGCCCTAAATGTATTATCTTTCTTCTATCTGAAGTGAACTTGAAAGTAAGCTGAAAGTTTCCTGAATACATGAAATATCTTTCGTATGAAAAGAGAAAATGACAAAAAATAAAAAACTACCAGGTATTTAAATGACTTTCAGCAAATTTTAAGCATAATCGTAGATACTAACGATAAGGAAGAAAAAGGAGGCATAGAACATGAACTCTCTTAAAGGGGTTAAAATATTAATAGTAGATGATGAACCACATATTTTACAGTTTTTAGAGATCGGGTTAATGAACGAAGGATATGTAGTAAAAAAAGCGACGGATGGAATAAGTGCCATGAACTTAGTACAAGAATTCGAGCCTCATGTGGCCATCTTAGATGTAATGATGCCTGGTACAGATGGATTTGAAGTATGCCGGATGATAAAAAAAAGCGGTGCTCTTACTTCCGTGATTATGCTTACTGCAAAAGACGAAGTAGATGATCGAGTGAAAGGATTAACATTAGGTGCAGACGATTATGTGATTAAACCTTTCAGTTTTGATGAATTACTTGCCCGTATACACGCACGTCTTCGTAATCAGTTTCCTAATTTATTCAGCGAGATTATTTATGGCCCTTTTAAGGTGGATGATCGTAGAAAAGAAATACGATTTAAAGATGAAATTTTGGAACTTTCTCCTACTGAATATGAACTACTTAAATATATTGTAATTAACCACGGGATTGTACTAAGTAAGGGTGTGATACTTGATAAAGTATGGGGATATGATTTTCAAGGAGATGAAAATATTGTGGAAGTGTATATTCGTTCACTCAGGGAAAAATTGAAAGATAAAGAACACCGACTCATTCGTACAATTAGGGGAGCGGGGTATCGTGTGGATCTACCATGATGAAAATAATCCAGTTCTTGAAAAACAAAAAACTAATGTCTCGCTCCTTACGAAAGCAACTTTTAACTCGAACATTATTTATTTTATCTCTTATTCTTTTGAGTATTGGTCTTTTACAATTTTGGGTAATGAAAGACTTCTTGTATAAAAATGAAGCCGAGACATTACGAGCGAAGATGATGTCTTTACCACCAGAATTAGATTTACTTCCTTTTAACTCAGAAAATAATGAAAAAAAACATCCTGATCCTAATCGACCAAGATTTCTGTTTTCACAAGACATTTCACTTGCAATTATCGGACAAGCTGGTGGTTATAAGGATTTCGCAGAGAGTACGGGCATGTCCTCGCCAAAGTTATCTAGTAAAGAGTATGAAAAAATATTAGAACAGTTTTCAAATCGTAAACAAGTAACCTATAAAGTAGTACGTAATAAAGAGGGGATTGAGCAATTAATCGTTTTCAAACCTATTCGGAGTCTTCCAAACGGTTCTGATGGAGATTTTAATCAAGTTCCTGATCAAATTCTTCAAATCGGAACAGATATTGCTCCTTTACGTGATGTTCTATTTCAGCAATTACTAACATTTATTGTTTTATCTATACTAGCTTTACTTATCGGTTTAGCGCTATATTTACCAGTTCTAAAAAATACATTGATTCCTCTTTCTAACATTGTAAATGCAGTGAAAAATACGAATGCGGGGAATTTGGCTGAACGACTACCTACACACCAAGGGCAAGAAGAAGTTGACCAATTAGCTTTAGCATATAATGACATGTTGAAGCGATTAGAGGCATCCTTCCAATATGAAAGAGAAACAAAAGAGAAGATGAAACGCTTCATTGCCGATGCTTCTCATGAACTAAGAACACCACTTACATCTATTCATGGCTTCTTAGAAGTATTATTACGAGGCGCAGCTGATCGCCCTGAACAGCTTTATAATGCTTTAAACAGTATGCACGGCGAATCAAAACGCATTATAAAGTTAGTAGAAGATTTATTGTTTCTTGCAAAAATGGATCGTGAGCCTGGACTACATTTATCGGAAACCAATCTCACCAAACTTATCTGGCAGATGAAACCACAGTTAAGCGTTTTAGGTGGAAATCGACAGATATTATATGATCTAACGGAAGGAGTAAAAGGCACTTATGATACTAATAAAATCAAACAAATTATTTTAAACCTATTCCATAATGCCGTCCAACATACTGATTCGACTACAGGCAAAATAACAGTTTCTTTAATGGTCTTAGAGAATCAAGTAGAAATATCCTTAAAGGACAATGGATCAGGCATAAAATTAGAAAACCTTCCTTATGTATTCGATCGTTTTTATAGAATTGATGATTCCAGAACAAGACAGCATGGTGGATCTGGTCTAGGGCTTGCAATTACTCAAACTATTACGCAAGCACATGGAGGAACAGTATCTGTAAAAAGTAAGTTTGGAGAAGGAACAACTTTTTATGTGTATCTACCGATAATTTCACCATCACTAAAACAGTAATAAACCGGGGAGAATTACATTTCTCCCCGGTTTATTATTTCATGTATTCTTTTACTTTTTACAATAACATAGGAAAATCAGCTTTTCTTTTCTGAAACTGTCTTATGAAATTAAACTGATATAAACGGATCTTAATGGTGATGGGGTAGGCCTATATTCTCATCAACTTAAGAAAAAATAATCGGCTGCAAAACGATAAAAGTCAACTTCGGTGCTAAAAAACACAAAATCTTTATTTAGGGGGTACTTTAAAATCTTATTTAATTTAAATGTTATTACCATATTGTATGTGCATTCATGCCATTTCCAAGGATTAGAATAAATATTGGGAATAAAACTGGCCCTAAGGTAAGAAGTAGATTAAAAAATATAAGAATTCTATATAACCAGGGATAATGTGGGTCATTTTGATTTGCAAATACTAAAATAACTAATGAAATTATGTTTGTTACATATAAAATTAGCATTAGAAACCAATAATTTGCCATTATACTAAGACTCCATGCTCCTAATAATTCGTGCATTATCCCAAAGGATATTCCTAATACTGCAAAAGAAAAGCAAATAACTGCGATTTTTTTCAAAAATTTAGTAAATGTTTTATCGTGAGAATTTTGAGAATATAAACTCATGATATTAAATAAAGATAAATATCCCATTATAATTCCCACTCCAGACAATAACAGGTTTCCATTTAACTTAAAAAAACAAAACAGCCCTGCTAGAGAAAAAGCAAAGGAAATACATATTTTTTTTAAAACTGGATTCATTATACTTTCACACCCTCAAAAAAAAAATCAATTTATAATCAATTCGTTACTATTAAATTCAAATTACCATTGTGTACCTGCTATTCATTAAAACTATACTTTACATCTGATTATTATATTTTAAAGATGTAAAAGTGGTAATTTCCTATAAAATTTAACAAATACTATTTGTTATAGGGTTTATGCATTCTTATCACGAAGGTAAAGAGACCCAAAAATTAACTAGAATTAATTATAATAAAGTTTACATTAACATAAGGTTAAAAGTATGTAAATATAATTAAATATGAATTAATTATAAGGATTACGTATAGTGGTAGCACCACATGCCCCTCAAACTAAGATTTTAAAGTCCCCCTTAAATAAAGATGTTGTATTTTTATAGCACCGAATTTCATTTTTATCATTTTGGGTAATAACTGATTTTTTAACTTGATAGCAATGGGAGCCTGACGGCAAAACGCGGATTTTATACGCTAAGAAAAATTCTATAAAAAAAGCCGATCTCCTCGTATATTAAAGAATCAGCTTTTTAGAAAGTATTTATTTGATACATATTCTTTGTAATTAACTTTAAAAAGCTAATCTATAATTTTTAAAAATGAGGAGATATATAAGAGCTGTCGAAACAGCTCTTAAGGTTAATAAATTATAGTTTTTTAATTATGTGATGAGGCTATTTAGTTATCTTTATCCTCTACTTTATATAATTGATTAGCTCTATATACACTAAAAGATGAGATTATTACAGATAAAATAACTATAACTACCCAGTAACCGATATTATATACTGCAAGTGCTACTGCTATAATACCCAACACTATAGCTGAGATAAAACCCCATTTTACTTTTACATCTTTCAAAATTTTAGAATTCATGATTCCCCCTCCCCTTCATACAAAATTAGTAAAGTTTAACTTTCTAATTTATCGAATTTTAATTTTCCTGTAGGTAGAAATACATCTTCTTTTTGAGTTACCTTTATTACTCTCATAATTCCTCTTACCAAACCAATTACATAGCCAACAAATATTCCCAAACCAACGCCAATCAGTAATAAGGATTTAGATGATAACTCTGAAATTGAAGGGGTGTAATTAGCAATAAAATATCCACCTAATAATCCTAAAAGAATTATTGAACCAACGATTAAGAAACGATTAAAAACAGAATGAAGCATAATATCACGAATTTTTTTATCCATATTAATAATCTCCTCCACTAAGTTTAATAATCTTACATCCATAGCATTAATAAATACATCAATTATTTCTTTCAAAGAGAGTTCCCTTTTCTCTAAAATATATAAAAACTCATCTCCATAGCGTTTTCTCCATTTTTTAGGATACAAATTAATGAGCCATTTCATATTAGACCCAACCTCTGAAAACCTAACTTGGTGACATGCTCAATTTCCTTTAATTTTTCTTGTAAGTAGGGGTTCAGCCGGGATACGTGTAGAAATGGGTCATAGGCATACATTATTTTACAAATACGTCTTATCTTGAGGTTATATGGATTACATAAAGTTAAAAATATAGTGTTAAACCCCAAAAAAACACCATAACAGTGGTCACGGTGTTTTCCATATTAAAAATAAGGCTATTATTTAAGTACTCTGAAACTGATTCATATTGTAGAAATATCCATTTTAAGATAATGATACGCTTCAAAATCTTCATTAAATATATCTGTAACTAATTGTATAGCCTCCGTATCATAAAAGCTCTGATATGTCGGCAGCCGAGGGAAGGATGGATCTGTAATGTCAGCTTCAGCATAGTTTCCCTTATGAATCATCTTAGGCGCCTGATGATGCCATGATCTCGTTAATGTGTCTAGTGGGATAGTCTGTAGGTTATATTTAGTTTCTATTCTTGAGATTTCATTAGAGAAATCTTCTAAATATATATAATTGGTTACAAACTCTTCTTCTCCTTGAATATATTGTTGTGAATAGTGTGGATTAAGATAGTCAGCATCTGCCCCATTCGTGTGAAGGTAATGTAAAAAATGTTTAAATGATATTTTCTTTTTGCATGTACTGTCGTTATAAATAAACTTTCTAATAGGTTCCCACTCTGGATTTTCTATACCTGGTGAAGCAATAAGCGAAACAAAAGAGCTTACCGCTCTTTTGTAAGGATTCCGTACTAATTTTAGCGTGTCTTTTTCTCCTTTTAGAAGTTCTCTTGATAATTTCGTTATATATCCTGCTTTGCTTTTATATATATCATATTCATAGTTATGAATGAACGGATTATACTGCATGGCAATTTCATATAAGCCTATCTGGGAAAAAAACCAATTTGCAAATGATGTACACCCACTCTTTTGACTCCAAAATAAAATTAAAGGGAAATTAGGATGAAAATGAGGGGCACGTGCCCCATATTCAATGATTTTCTTTACTTTTTCATTCATTATAAACAACCCTCATTTCTCTATTTATTAGCATCTGTTCTAAAACATTTAAGTATTTAGAAATTTACTCACCATATTTTTGAATTTAAGTTTGTCATAGTTTATATACTGATTTGCCATGTTACGTATTGGATCCCCCGCGTAGAATCGCTCATATAATTCATGCCGAGACCCTAAAGGGCTTCCAATTATATCCCATCCCAACTTAAAGAGCTTTGTTTTTTGATCTGCTGGAATAGTAGCTCCTTTAAAATATTTTTCTAATAGATGTGATAATGGACTTTGAAAGTCCTCTACACGAGAAGGTAGTTGTATGAAGCCTCCCGCTCCAATAAGTTGTAAAACTTCTATAGCTCTTGGATAATACTTAGATCCTAGATTTCTTGCTGTTTCAATGTATTTAAAATTAGGTAAATATGTTTTATGTTCATCTAGCTTCCCTTCTCTTTCTGAAGAGAGTAAAAGAGCTCTGATCGTTTCAATTTGCATTATAAGTTCCCCAAGCTTTTCTTGGACATGTAAATAAGAGTTAGCACCAATTGCCTCCGCCATTTCACAAGCAATTGCTGTAACGAATTCTAACTTTATTAATAATCGAACAATCGCTTGGTGATAAGCTAAGCTATTGGAGGCTACATCTGATTTTAATTTCCATAGAACCTCTGGATTATCATACAGTAATACACGTTCCCAAGGTACAAAGACATCATCAAAGATTAATAATGCATCCATTTCATCATATTTGGAGCTAATCGGTGAATTCACTTGTTGGGAAAAATCAGTTGCGAACGACTCCCGACAAATCATATGTAAACCAGGAGAATTTGCAGAAACAACAAGGAAATGAGCTAAAGAGCTTAATTCACTTTTTAATCGTGTTACAGGATAAATAAGTAAATCATTCGAGTATGGCGATGCGGTTCCAATCATCTTGGCACCATTTAAAAATATCCCATCAGTAGTTTTTCTTGTAATTCTTAATAAGCCTAATTCATTTATATCGACTGGATGCTGAGCAGATCGATTTATTTGTGGATCACGTTGAATTACACTTATGAAACGGTGTTGATCTCTTGCCTTTTCATAGTAATTTGATATTTTATCAGGAAATTGAGGATCAAACTCTTTATATGATTCACGAGCTGCATACCACCCTGTTAATCGAGAGCGAGCATAATCGGATAAACGGCTCATAACCCCATCTGTCATCTGACTCCATGTTTCAAAAGCTGTCCGTCTTTTTAATATATCCTCGAAAGATTTTGGTACTAAGAAGGCTGCATGAACCCATGTATGCGTTTTAGGACTTAGATAGCCAACTAATTGCTGATGTGTAGGATCTTTAAACAAGTCATATAAATGCGTAATAGTAGCTAACGTACCTTGGAAATTTTCATTCTTTGTGACATCAATTTGTTTACCTTTTAGCCAAACACTCCGTCCGTCTTGTAGACTTTGTATGAAATGATTTTTAAATTGATCCATAATTACCCCTTTCAAAATGAACAATTTAAAGGAAAATAATTAGCTCATATTACATCTTATTAAGAAGAATGGATTGTTACTCCTTCTAATGATGGGGAGTATACATGGAAAGTAATAGCTGGTAAGGGCATAGTGTTCTGTATCATATGAATCGTATCTTTATCAACAGTAAATACATTTCCTTGCGTAAATTGTTGCGTTTGATGATAGGTTGGTGTAGTCTCGGAGGGTTCAAAATTGTATAGGATATTTTGTATGCCGCCTTGTACAATATAAATACACCCCGTCGAAGTACCATGATTATGAATGGGAGTTTTCGCCAAGCTAGGGAAGTAAAGAACCATTACTTCCAGGTTTTTTGTATGATAAATGATATTTCGTCCGTATTCCAAGTGTTTTGGGGCTGTAATATAAGGAATGACATTTTCAGGTGACAAATCAAATGTTTGTACAATCTGTATAAGCTCCTGTTGACTATATACGTGTGAAGAATCAAAGCTACGCTTTATAATTTCGATAAATTTCATAATACGTGCTCCTTTTTCATAAAATTTATATCCATCCTAATATAGAATAGTGGACAACCTCTCATAATATATCTATTCAACTTTCTGAAATACTTTCATCCAAACGTTGAAAAATAAGAAAAAATAAAGGAAATCTACTTTAAAATAGATGAGATAATAGAAATTGAAGACCTCTCTTTAATATAAAGAACCAATTATTTAAATTTATGTTTTTTTCACACCTTCCAATTATCTACTGAAATCCAAATGTAGCAATAGCTGTAACAAAAACGACCGTTTAAGGAACTCTACTTAGTTCTAACAAAACTGAAAGAAATATGGTCAAAAGTCAGTTCCAAAACTCATTACCAAAAACAAAGTACCATAACAAACATTAAATGTCGTTTATGGTACTTTGTTAACGTAAAACTAAGTTTTACAACTTAGAAATTCCTTAGCGTACGAAATTCGCGTTTAGTTGGCTATTCTTTACGTTGGCAAATCGAAATTTTATTTAAAACGTGGAAGTCATTCTTTCAAATTCATCATTGTAAAAAGATTTTACTGAGGACTAAAAAAAGAGAGCATGGCTCCCTTTTTTAATTATTTACTATTTAGTTTTGTTTCAAATTCAGTTAAATTAGTTGAAGTGTTACTAAACTTTTGTTCAGAAAGTTAACTAGATTTTCGTGGTTCTTTCATTCTGTTTTCCATAGGAGCTACCCCTCGTATTCCTTGCAATATAGCATTTGCTAATCCTTTTAAAAGTTTTTAAAATTTCACTTGTGCATGTGTAGTAGTTTCTGTAAATTTATCAGATTGACTAGCTGAAACTCCAAATGAAAGAGGTGAAAACGATATAGACGGAGAAACTTGGAATGTTGTTTCTTGATGCAAGTACTTACCATAAGCATCCATCTGAGTAGTAGCTGCTAATTTATCAACTGTATAATAAGAGAATGCGGATAAAGTTAGTACTTTTTCGTTATAACAAGCGTAGGATTTATTAACATTATTAGGTAAATCAATATTTAAAGCATAGCCAGAAGGCCCTTTTGACCATTTGTTGCTGTCCTTGGTATAAGTTGCATTCTTAGATTTAGTTTTATTACAATCATACTTTAGTTTCCATTTTTGTTGTCCGTATTGTGATCCTGGAGAAGGAGCCCAAAAAGAACTGTTAACACCTGTTCCTATAACATCTATTTTTCTATTGCTAGGCATAACACTCCATTCTATTGAAGTTTTTACTCTGTACTTTTGTTTCGCTTTTAATGAGACAATATTAGTTGTAACTTTTTTATAAGATGTGGTATTTGAATCGCTAGAAAGTCTTGCCATACCATTGCTTTTTTGAATTCTTTTTGCTTCTTCTATTTGAACTCCATTTAAATACGTGTTCTTATCAATTTCAATTTCTTTACTAGAATTGTTAACTCCATTTTCAGTAACTTTAATAAACTTTTCTTTGGTAGCTACAACTTGGCCATCAATTTCTAAGTTTTTCATTATTTCCATTTCAGGCATGTCCGAGATTTCTTCTTTAGTGAAACCTAAAGACTCTAAATGTTTTATTTGTTCTACATTTAGCTCAGTAGCTTCAACTCTAATACCACCTATATTAAATACTATAAAACCCATCAAAAAACCAACAAATAAGTATATTTTTTTCAAAATAATCCCCCTTATTATTTTTATATTGTAATTTAATGATACGAGTACTAGGTTTGTTGCATTTCAAAGGTGGTTTACCATTGAATTCGAATTTTTATAAATCTGCTTGATAAACCATATATCTACCACTACCAAGGGTAACGAATACTTGATTCTCTTTAATTTTTACTACAGTACCGTTAGAAGTATAATTATTTAATTTTGTTTTTGCTTTAACAGAAATTTTATTATTTCCATCAATCTGAACCAAAAGCATCTGACCAGAGGAACTAATTACTATTGCATGTTTATCCTTGAGTGCTACTACTTTATTCCATTTATAATTTTTACTTTCTTGATCAGTCAGTTCTGAACTCTCAATCTTTTTTCCTTCTTTATTAAAGAGGGCGAATTTTGCACCTTCTCCAACAGCTATTATAGTACCATCAGAAAGTCTGTCAATTGACGTAATATCATGTTTTGTTGATCCCCAATCCCCAAAGTTGATGACGTTTCCATTCCCTAGTGACATGACTTGATATTTTCCTTTATCACCTACCATCAAGATCTGGTCTTCACATAACTGAATTGAATCGTTAATATTCCAATCATTTGGCCATTTTCCTGTTCGTGTTACGCCATAAGAATTACCATCAAGGATAGCATAATAACCTTTATCGTAAACTAATAAAAGCCTTCCATCCAATAGTTGCTTAACAAATCTCGGATTACGTTTGTCTGATAGTTGTCCTTGTTCAATTAAACCTGCAGATGAATCTACAACTTTCCATTTTCCTGATGTACCCGCAATAAAAATGTTGCCATCAGCAGTTTTTACAATACCTTTTGTAGGAAAAGAAGGTTTGTTCTTTTCATGTGAAACCATTGATCCACCAGATTCAGTGCTTAATACAGCTAAATCAGTAGAATTGCCAACAAAAATAGTATCCCCATCGATACCTACAGCTTCCTGAATAGTGCCACTTCCATCCCATTTATTACTCACAACACCATACAGATTTGCTGCACTTGCACTTGTAGGTAGTATTAGTAAAGCGCTTGCAAGTAATAATGTAGATAATTTCTTGAATTTAATCATATTTCCACCCCTATCAATTGTATTTTATAAACTGTATATTAATACATTAACACATAAGGCAATAAAAGGTAAATGCTATAATTTATTTATCAAAACAATTTAGAATAATCTATCATATCATTCGATATGATAGATTATGAAGGTTTTCCTTTAAATAATAATAGATATAAAATTTAGCAAGGAAAAATTATGAATAACTGTGAAAAAGTAAAATTTTTATTGAATGGCTGTTGTTTTAATGCCATTTATTGCTGACTTATTGTTAACGTCTATAATTCAGCTTACGAATACCAATTTCACTCGAGATTTTCTCCGCAATAACTGAACTACTTATCTTTAAACTGTGCTTCTTCCGTAGAACACTTCAACGCCGTCGTAGAAGAAGTTCCACCCGTGATCACTTGTGCTATTTCATCAAAGTAACCTGTTCCGACTTCGCGTTGATGACGCGTAGCAGAGTAACCATGCGCTTCTGCTGCAAATTCAGCTTGTTGAAGTTCAGAATATGCTGCCATACCTCGTTCTTTATAGCCGCGTGCTAATTCAAACATACTGAAGTTAAGCGAATGGAACCCTGCAAGTGTTACAAATTGGAGTTTGTAACCATATGATGCCATTTCTTTTTGAAAGTTTTCAATCGTTTTTTCATCTAATTTTTGTTTCCAATTAAAAGATGGTGAACAGTTATATGCAAGTAGCTTACCTGGATATTTCTCATGAATTGCTTCTGCAAAACACTTCGCATCTTCTAGACTTGGTTCAGACGTTTCACACCAAATAAGGTCTGCGTATGGTGCATATGCTATGCCACGAGCAATTGCTTGATTGAGCCCCGCTTTTGTTCTATAAAAGCCTTCCGTTGTTCTTTCTCCTGTAATAAATTCTTGATCAATTGGATCAATGTCGCTCGTAATTAAATCCGCTGCTTCTGCATCTGTTCTTGCCACGATTACTGCCGGCACACCCATTACATCCGCAGCTAAACGAGCAGAAATTAAATTACGTACCGCCGTTTGCGTCGGCAATAATACTTTTCCACCTAAATGTCCGCATTTCTTTTCTGAAGACAACTGATCTTCAAAATGCACACCCGCCGCACCTGCTTCAATCATTTCTTTCATCAATTCAAATACGTTTAATTGCCCACCAAAACCAGCTTCTGCATCGGCGACAATAGGTGCGAAATAATCTATATCACTGCTGCCTTCCATATGCTGAATTTGATCAGCACGTTGCAACGTTTGATTAATTCTTTTTACAACAGAGGGCACACTATTCACTGGATATAAACTTTGGTCTGGATACATATTTCCAGATAAATTGGCATCAGCAGCTACTTGCCAACCACTTACACAAATTGCTTTTAAGCCTGCTTTCACTTGCTGCATTGCTTGATTTCCTGTTAATGCACCAAGTGCATTGATGTAGTCTTCTGTATGAAGAGATTGCCAAAGTTTCTCTGCACCGCGGCGTGCTAATGTATGTTCAATATCAATAGATCCTCGAAGACGAATAACATCTTCAGCACAATACGGACGTGATACCCCTTTCCAACGCTTATCTAAATCCCAATTTTCTTGTAATTGCTGAATTCTTCCGTCTTTCATTTCTTCCATCTCCTCGTATACTATCTTTCATTTATTCTTTCGAATAACTATTGCACTAAATATTTTCTTGGCCGCCCGGGGATATTCCTGGATAATGCAGATAAGAATATAAACTTTCTTTTATTTGTTCTTGGAAGAAGAGATTAATAATTATAAAGAGGTATCGTGCTATGAAATTCGAAGACTAGCCTAAATTTCATCTTATTTTTTCATTAGATAAACCCTACTAATTTCTCTTTTCACTTAAAGGTTTCGTTTAAACTAAAAAATAGAGCCTCAGGAACAGGATCCTCAGACTCTATTTTTTAGTTTATATAGGACAGCATAACTTTCTCTAATTCTTCTTTACTAACATCATTTGCAAGTAATATGACTTGATAAGCGCTATTCTTTCCTTTTGCAGGAATAATGCCTTCCATATACTTCGTATTACTTTCAGACGATTCTACAAAAGTAATGTTTGCACCTTCTAATTTATAATTTGTTATCTTTTCACTATCTTCCATTATCCCGTAAAATGGATTTTCTTCTTTATCTCTAACTACAGATTGATTCACAACATACCAAGACAACGAATCTCCTCTGTGATATTCAGAAACAATAACGGGATTCTTCCTACCAGGAAACAACGAAGTTTGAACTTCTTCACCAGCTAGTTTAAACCCATTTACTACAACAGGTGGTGTCTTAATTTGAAAATCAAGGTACTTCTGTGCTTCCTTTTTAGTTAATCTAAAATCCGAATAAATTTTCCTTCTAAATGGTTCAATTTCTTTTTCATTTTCCTTAAATTTGTTCTGTTCCTCTGGGCCTAATTTGTCAGGATTCCCCACTAACCTTATTTTTTTACTCAAAGTATATGACTCTGTTTCTAATTCAATAAACCGTTTAAATTCTTCTTTCGTAAACAGCTTTCGCGCCACTCCAAGTTCTGTAAGGAAAATATTGTACTCTCCTTCGGTAATTAAAAATTCTGCTTCTGCCTGTTCTTTTGTACCAATCATTTTTTCAACTATTTGCTGCAAAGAGTTATCGGGTTGTGTTTTTAATTCTTTCATACTATTTTTCTCTTCTATTTGCTGTTTCTTAGAGTTAGTTGGCATATCAGCACGGGCATTTAATAAGGACACAGATGATACTGCAATAACCGCAACAACCCCTAGCGCAGACCAACGATATGAATTTTTTTGGAATTTTTTAATCATTAGTATTCTCCTTTTTAACGCTCTTTTATTTTTACTAAAATTCGCTATACTTGGTACATGATAATAACCTGAGTAATGCTCCAAAAGACTAATAATCGTATGTCCATACGCAATTTGTTCATCTGCATCTATACATGTAAGAGCTAATGCATCACATGCAAGTTCTTGGTCTTCCCTCATACATGAGTAGGCATACCAAAGAATAGGATTAAACCAATTTAAAATGAGTAGGCCATGCATAAGCCAGTTCACACCAACATCTTTTCGTTTAATGTGAGCTAATTCATGATGGAAAATATAGCGTAGTTGTTGTTCATCTAATATGTTCATATGTACACTTGATAACAACAACTTAGGCCGAATAAATCCGAACACTGTTGGACTGGGAACCTTTCCAGCTACAAGTAGAGGAATATCTCGTTGTACAGACATAGATTTCTTACATTCTTCAAAAATCTGGACAATCTTCTCATCTGTAATAACAGGTTGTTTTTTTATGTATAGTAATAAACGCCTGTTCATTATTATAGTAGCAACGCTTAGAAGGATAACGCCCATAAGCCAAATGTAGATAATGATTGTATAAAATGAAATCTTCTTATCATCCTGCTTTTCATAATTGTATGTCTGTACCTTGTTTCCCTCAGTAGCTAGCGCTGAACTAGGGGTATTTGTAACTTCTTTTGCAAGTGACTTTGTATCTTCTGTATATCTGAATTCTCTCATGTTTTCTTTTGTAAGAATACTAGTTACAGGGTTTCGGCTAGAAATGAATGCATCATCATTCTTGTAAGTAAGAACAGAATAAATACTATAGGAACTATCTGGCGACCAAGGTAAAACAAGTCTTATAATTAATATCATCCATAGCATGTATTGCCAACGTGGAGTTAATTTATTTCTAAACAAGACCTTGATACATAAGATTAGGACCACTAATATACTAGCCATAATAGAGGTCTCTATCAACCAATCGAAAAAATGAGGCAGATAGACATTTATAAACATTTCTATCATTATGATCTATCCTTCCTCTGATTTTCCTCAGTTTTCTCATCCAGGATACGTTTAAGCTCGTTAATGTCTTCTGAAGACAGCTTTTCTTCTTTCAAGAAATTTACCAGTAAAGGTTTAAATGCTGCACCATAGAAACGTTTTAGCAAAGATTTTGTTTCTACTTGTAAATAATTATCATGCGAAACCAAAGGATAATAAGCGTACATTCGCCCTTTATCTTGATGGTAAGCAACTGCTTCTTTGTGAACTAATCGATTAATTAGTGTTCGAATCGTTTTGGGTTTCCAATCCATATTCTTCTCCAACTCTTCAATCACTTCATTTGCCGTTTGTGGAGATTTTGACCAAAGTACTTTCATTACTTCTAACTCAGCTTCTGAAATTTTAGGTAATTCTTTCATTCGTTTAAATTACACCTCCCTTGGATTACATTTGTAATCAGTAATTGAATATTACACTTGTAATCTTATGTTGTCAATCTTATTTTATATTTGTGAAATCCTTTCCTATGCCCATCAACATAAGAACGAAAGAAATTAACATAAGTATAAACTTTCATGTCCTCCTAATGGATCAAGAATATAGATGCTTCATAAATTTGTTTGTTAATAATATTAAATTAATTTTTAACTTCACACTTAATTAGTTTTTGCTATTTTTACAAAGTAACCACTTTGGTGTCTTAGTTTAAAAAAATACCCATTTTCTTGTCTCGATATATCGACAAGAAAATGGGTACTAAATGAAAGGGTTTATAGATAATTCAGCATTCTACACTATAAAATTAGTTCCTACTTTCATGTCTTTGTACACTTGTTGTATGTACAAAGACGTGAAACTCTAAACTATTTAGACAAGAAAGTCTAAAATAAGCTCATTATTAATAATGAGATCCACGTTTTTAAATATAAAAGACCCAAAACAATAATAAGTAGTTTTAGGTCTTTTTCTTAATAATTTCTTATCTAATTCGAAATTATTAAGGCTTAAATATTTAAGTATCTTTAGTTGAAAATTATATACTTATTACTTTTCTGTTGGAAGAACAATTCCTTTATATAATTGAACTGTAATAAGATAATAAATTGAATAGATAATTAGGAAAATCAGGATTGGTAACCAAATACGGAAATATGGATCAATTAAGATAAAACCAAAAATGTTCATGCCCAATAACACGTGAACCATACCTACTATTCCTGGGAATAAAAACACTAAAAATAGCTCTTTGTAAATCGATTTTGTTAATAACTCATGGCGAACTCCAATTTTACGAAGCATTTCATAGCGTACAGTATCTTTTGATGCACCGGAAAGAATCTTAAACATTAAGCAACTTGCCATCATCGCAAGGAAAGCAATACCCAAAAAGAAGCCCATAAATACTGTTCCACTGGCGCTGGCATAAATTCCATTATAGATTTGATATTTACTGAAAATGTCATCAGCCGTGACATTTTTATATTTAACTAGCTGTAACTCGTCAATTTTTTTCCATTTGTCTAAATATGTTATAAAATCATCTGTTTTTCCAATTACAACGATGTTTTCTTTCCCTTGAATTTCATCATATATTTTTTGATCTACTATTTTTTTTACTTTTTCCATGTAATTTAAATAAGTTGGTTGAAGAGAGCGTAAAGCATAATCCCACCCTTCTGGGATAACGTTTGTATCTTCCCTATTCTTCTCACCATAATTTGAAATGGCTCCTACAGGAAGCTTTTCAGATACTCGTTTTACTTTTCCTCTATCCTTTTTTTCTATTCCAGCTTGTACAAGCGGACGATTTTTCTCTAAATCTTCTTTCAAGTAATAAATATACTTCTCATCCACTTTATAGCGATATTCATTCTTTTCTTTAAATGTAATGCTATCTAAAATGTTCTGTTCTTCTGCTGTTGGATTATGAAGAACTGTATCGTATATTTCAATTTGATCAGTCGATTTCATTACGTTATTTTTGAAAGCCATCCCACCTGAAATTGCTCCTGCACCAAGTGCAACTAACATAGCTACTGTTGCGAGTACCTTTGTCAAACTATTAATACGAAAGTTTAATTGTGCAAATGTAAAAGCATTAAGACCTTTCTCACTACGCTTTTTATTACTCTTTAATTTTTGAATAATAAGCGGAAGTACAGAAGTAAATAACATATATGTTCCCGCTGTAGTGGTAAGCATCGCAATCATAGGACCCTGTTCTTTTAATTTATTCATATAAATCATAGAAGCATATCCAATTCCTAATAAAATAATGGCAAAACATGAAACAATCCCAGTCCACTTCCCTTTAATCATTGTACGTTCTGCTGAAGCATCTGCATGTACAAGTTGTAGAACGGAGATACGTGATAATTTCACACTATTCATAATGGCAGATAACAAAAATAATACCAAGAAGAACATACATGTAACCAACATCGATGGGACATAAAATCCTTGGTAATCACTCGCCGTAAAATCCAGTTGCTTCATAAGGAGCTTACCAATTCCTTGTGAAAGCCCTATACCTACTGTAATTCCAATTATTAAGGATACTGCCCCAATCATAATTGTTTCTAGAAACATAAGTAATGTTACCTTATGTTTTTTTGCCCCTAACATCATATACATCCCAAATTCTTTTTGACGAAGAGACATTAAAAAAGAATTGGCATATAGAACATAAAAGAATGTTATAATTCCAAGCAAGGATGTTCCCACTTGGAACACCATACTAATTGAGCGAATAGTAGAATTTGCTTCGATAAATGCTTTATTTAACGCAAGAGTTTGAAACATATAAAAAATTGAAATTGACATAACAAGACCAACTAGTAAGACAATATAATCACTCAGCTTACTTTTTAGTCCTGACATAGAAAGTTTAAATATCATGATGGTTGTCCTTCCTTATCCTTTTTGTGTACCTAAATCCGCTAGTACATCTAAAATTTCTTTATAAAAAGATTCACGTGTACCACTACGATGAATTTCTTTATATAGCTCACCATCTTGGATGAATAAAATACGCTGGCAATAACTTGCACTATATGGATCATGGGTAACCATCATAATTGAAACATCTTGTTTTTCATTTAAATTTTTCATTGCTTCTAAAAGGCTTGTTGCATTTTTTGAATCCAATGCACCTGTTGGCTCATCCCCTAAAATAATTGCTGGTTCATGTACAAGCGCTCGTGCTGCCGCAGAACGTTGTTTTTGTCCACCAGATACCTCAGATGGATATTTTTGAAGTATTTCCGAAATCCCTAACATATTGGCTACTTTCTTTACTTTTGGGCCAATCTTACGCGATGGGACACCTTGAAGTGAAAGTGGAAGAGCAATATTTTCATGAATAGATAGATTTTCTAATAAGTTAAAATCTTGGAAGATAAAACCTAATTTTTGAGAACGGAAATCTGAAAGTTCTCCTTGTTTCATTTTAGTGATATCGATACCAGCAATTTCAACAATACCTCCAGTTGCAGCATCTAATGTTGAAATTACATTTAATAATGTTGTTTTTCCCGAACCGGACGGTCCCATGATTCCAACAAATTCTCCTTCTTGAATTGAGAAGGATACATCTTTTAAAGCGTGGGACTGATTTTCACCTTTTTTACCGTACACTTTTTGAACATTTTTTACATTTACAACTGAGTTGTTCATCATATTTTCCTACCTTTTCTTTAATTTGAAACAATCATTTATTATTTAAGTTTTTCTTTTGCCTTTTCAGGAACATCTTTTTCCTGCACTTTCTCAAATTCGTAAACATACTTTCCTTTTACATGAGCCTTTAAATAAGAATCTGAATAACCATCTTTTTTAGAAATTCCTAATTTAACGGTATTTTCATTACCTGATGTATCCACTCCGTTTAACTCGTAAAAATATCTCCTACCGTTATGTTTAGGATCAGGTTTTGCTTCCCCTTTTGTAAGAACATATACATCTTTTTCTTTCACTAACGGATTAAATCGATCTACTGTTTCTCCTCCCATATAAGTCAATAATCCACCTCCTACAACAACAACTCCTGCTACTGTAATCCATGCTTTTTTCATCTATTTTTTCCACCTTTCTCTTTCCTAAAAGATTAAATATCTTCTATTAGATTGCAATAAGAATAGGTATGCTCTCTAACACATCCTTGAGTATAAATAGCGTTTCTTAATAAAAAGTGAGGAAGCTTCTTAAGTTTTTCTTAATAAAAATTTTTACAATGTAAGTACATAATATATTTTTTTAAAAAATATATTTCTTATGTTTATACCCCATAATGCAGATTGCTCAGAGTATAAAAATAAAATTAATATATCACTTGAGTATTTTATTGTAATTGGCTAAGTAGTTTAGAGATTCATGTCCTTCTACATGTACAAATGTACAAGGAAAAGAAACTCTAAACAAAATTTTTATAGATTTAAAGAATTATATTCATTTAATCTTGTGTAAGAAGACATGAAAATGAATACTTTTTTATAAAGGAATTGCTTTAGTTATATATATTCATCATGATTTTCAATAGCAAATCTATTAATTTAAAGAGAGCTTTATTTCTGTACAGCTGCGTATAAAGATTCTTTCTGACATAAAAACACGATGTCTTAAGAGACATCGTGTTTTTATGTCAGAGATTCATCTCTTACTTCAATAATTTTATTGTATATTAGCATCTTTTTCTTTTATCAAAATTAAACTAAAATACCCGATGAGTAAAAAGACAGCTGCTAAATAAAAGCCTGCTTTCATACTCCCAGTATAAATTGATAATACTCCTGTGATATATGGAGCTAGTACACTTGAAGACATTCCTATAAAATTGTATAGTCCAAAAGTTGTGCTATATAGATTTTGAGGAGCATTATTTGCTACAAAAGCTACAATTATTGGATCCATTGCAATTTTCCCCATAAAGCCATATAATACTAGCCCCACTATAATCCAAACAGTACTATTAGTAAAACCAATTAAAAAAGTAAAGATTGAAGAAAATATCAACATAAACTTCATGATTTTGACATGTTTTTGAAAACGGTCGTTTATCCAACTAAATAAAATACTTCCAGGAATCGCTAAAAGTGCAATTATTGCCGATAAATAACCGGCTATACTACCTTCAATTCCTTGTTCAGTTTGAAGATAATAAGGAAGCCAGGTTACCATAACTGAAAATCCATATAATGAACAAAAAGCGACAATATAACTAACTATTAAGTTTCTGTTCATTAAAAAGAGTTTAATTGAACTTGAGAATTTTTTTTCTTCTATATCAATTTTCCTCTTTATTGAATTATTATTTTTACTATCATTTTTAATAGTAAATAACATTATTATTGACACTATTATTGTTAGTAGAGCAAAAATAAAAAAAGTAATTCTCCAACTAAACCCTAAAGATAGCGTAAAATAACTAGAAAATATAAACCCTAGAGATAACCCTATCGCTCCTCCACTATTTATTATTGCACTCCCAATTGTTCGATATTTATTTGGAATAGACTCTGATGATAATGCAAATTGTGGACCATAAAAAGTTCCTTGTCCAATCCCAGAAATCGTCCATGCAGATATAAGTAACAAATACCCTTCTGACAACCCCGTTACAGCTAAAAATATTCCAGAAATCAGAAATCCAGGAACGAGCACCCATTTTTTTGAATACCTATCTCCTAAATAACCCGATGGAATTTGTACAATTGTATAAGCTAAGAAAAATAAACTATTCATAAGCCCTATTTCTGCATTGTTTAATGAATAATCACTTTTAACCTCCCCTATTACTGGGGTTAAAATAGCACGATTTCCATATATAAAAATCCAGCCTAAAAAAAATACAATAACTAATCTTATCCAATAAGGAGTCATTTTATTTTTTATTAATACTTTTTGTTTCATTATGTCCCCCTTTTAGAAATTTAATATCATGGTCTTTGCTTGTAGTAGATCTGAATTGAATAAGATAATTAAATAGTTAATTTAAATAATAAATAAACAACAATAAAACATTGTTTATTTATTATTTATAAATTTACTTAAACTGTGTTAATATGCTAATTCATATAATGTATGAATTAACACATTTACTCCTTCAGCTAAATCTTTAGGATCCGTATACTCAAACGGAGAATGACTAATACCTTTATGACTTGGAACAAAAACCATGGCTGTCGGTATATATGGTGCCATAATCTGAGCATCATGCCCTGCACCACTATGCATCATTTTATACACAATATTATTTTGCAAACATTGCTTTTCGATAATGTCAGTTATCCCTCTATCCATTGGTACTGGTGCAGCATCCATCCACATTTTAATATTTATTTGAACTCCTAATTCATTTGCAACTTTGTTCATTTCCTGTACTATTTTATCAGTAAATTGATGCAATTCTTCTTTTTCAACATGCCTTACATCTATTGTAAATATAGCTTTACCTGGTACTACATTTACGATATTGGGTTCTACTTTAATTTCCCCAACAGTGGCAACAAGTGGCTCCCCATGTTCTAAAGTCATGGTATGAATCCTATGTATCATATAACTAGCTGCACTCATCGCATCTTTTCTATATTTCATTGGCGTGGTGCCTGCATGATTAGATTCACCAATTATTTCAACTGTAAACCGTCGTTGACCAACAATGTTTTGGACAATACCAATGGATCTCTTTTCTTTCTCTAGTACTTCTCCTTGTTCTACATGAAGTTCAACAAATGCTTTAATATCCTTACGAGCATATTCAGGATTAGCTTTAAATGTGAAACCAGTTTGTCTCATCACCTCTACAAATGCTTGACCATTAAAATCTGAGATATTCTGAACATCTTCTTGTTTAGCAATCCCAACAATATTTTTAGATCCCCAAAATGTATATGGAAACCGACTTCCCTCTTCTTCCGCCATGGATACAACCTCAATATTCCGCAAAGGCTGTCCATATTTTTCTTTTAAATATTTTATAGCTAAAAGTCCAGCGATAATACCATACTGCCCATCAAATAATCCTCCATTTTTTACTGTATCAACATGAGAACCAGTTAATATTGTTTCGTCTTTATATTTACTACCTTCAAGCGTTCCAAATAAATTTCCGATTTCATCATAATGGATAGATAATTCCTCTTTAATAAATAGCATTTTTAGAGACTCTTGAGCCTCTAGCCACTCTGAACTATATAAGAACCTGGATACTCCCCCTTCTGGATCTTTTCCACATTCTCCTAACCAATGAAGTAAATCGAGTGTATCCTTTCCTAATTGCAACTTATCCAATGTATGCATTAATTTCCCTCCAGTAAACTTCCAATTAATTTACTCTTATCCTCTTAAATGCTTCCTTCTTCAAAATGTGTATTCGGAGAAGTCTCCTTAAAAAACATCATGATAATTAAACTTATTCCAAGAATGATAACAGCTGAATAAAACCCAGCAGCCATACTGCCCGTTAAATCGGCTAAATAACCTGCGATAAATGGAGCCACAATTGAGGATGACATTCCTATAAAATTATAAAGACTAAACGCTCGGCCATATGATTCTGGATTTACGTTCTCTGAAACAGTTGCAATTAGCACCGGATCTAGCGCTATTTTCCCAAAAAGACCATAAATAATAAGAGCTCCAATCATTAAAGGAATACTTTGAATATACACCGTTGCCCATAAAGAAATTGCGGCGATTGGAACCAATGTAAATACAAATATCTTTTTCTTTCCATATTTATCAGATAAATAACCCACAAAAAGTGATCCTGGTATTGCTGCCCATGGAACTAATGATGAAATAAAACCTATTTCACTGCCCTGAAATCCCCGCTCCACTTGTAAATACTTTGGTAACCACGTCATAATAACTGTAAATCCATAAATAGAGCAAAATAATATAATGAATGTAATTAAAAGATTACGGTTCTTTAATAAAGAAAGCATACTTATATCAGTCTCTATATCTATGACTGGATTACTTACATCTTTCTTTTGTCTCTTTCCTTCTTTGACAACAAAACCAATGAACAAACCGCATAAAATGGTTAACACGGAAAATATGTAAAACATCATTCTCCAGTTTATTCCCCATTCCAACACAAGGGTACTAGAAGAAATAAAGCCTAATGATATTCCTAAAGCTGCTCCGCTATTAATGATGGCAGAACCGATACTCCTTCTTTTATTTGGTATTGCCTCAGAAGAAAGTGCGAACTGCGGTCCATAATAAGTAGCTTGTGTAAGTCCTGTTAAAGCACGCGCCACTAAGAATCCTGTAAATCCAGCCATAATACCACTTACTCCTGTAAAAATTCCAAATAAAATAAAACCCGGAACCAGAATTATTTTCCTCCCAAACTTATCGCTCAATGTACCGGCCGGAATTTGTGCGATTGTATAAGTGAAAAAGAAAATACTATTTACTAAACCCAATTGAGTATTGTTCAAGTTATACTCCAACCCTATTTCTCCCAATATAGGGTTTAAAATGTACCGATCCGCATTAAGAAATATTGTTCCTAAAGTAAATGCCAGTACAACTTTCCACCAGTAAGGAATCAAAGTAGTGGATTCTCCAAATTTATCTTGTTTTTTCATTAAGGATTCAGACATATTAACAATACTCCCTTTACATTTTTCAGTGAAAATCCACCTTATTTAATATTTTTATAAGCATACTACTTTAACACTTTGTCAAATTCGTATAATACTTTCTCTCACAATTCATTTTAAATCTATTTATTTCCCTATCTTTTTATGGAGAATCTTTCAAACATAACACTGAAATAATTGGATATCCAACAACTTTTCGAATCTTTTATAAGGCCTATTTCATATATTATTATTTAATTCTAATAACTACATTGACAAATCATCCAAATATATACTGTTTTTTTAGTTATTATAACCATAGTTAGAGTTAACACCTTTTACTCTCAGGTTTCCTGTTTTATAATGGCCGTTATTTAGCAAAATATTATTAATCAATTTATCCAGTTATTATTTTCTATAACGTAGTATTTACATTTAAACTTTGTAATACATTCTAAGAGTTAGTATAATCTACTTATTTAGTAATTTGGCTCTTAATATCCTACATAAGTCATCCTTGGAGGAAATCTAATGAAACTATATGATATTATGAAAATCCCTATTTTTGATCAAGCTAAACTTATCGCTGGTCATAAGGGTTTAGAACAAGAAGTTTATACCGTTAATATGATGGATGCACCTGATATAATTCATTTCTTAAAAAGAAACGAATTATATCAGGTGCATATCATTTTAAAGACGATATGTATGCATTACGAGAACTTATCATACAAATGAAGAAACAAGGTTGTACAGCTTTAGGTATAAAAACTAAACGGTTTTTACAAGAAATACCTGAAGAAATTATTTCATTAGCAGATGAAATTTATTTTCCAATTATTGAGCTCCCATTTGACATAGGACTAGGAGATCTTGTAAATCAAACCTTAAGTTATATTCTGGATATGCGAACTAATGAATTACATCAAGCAATGCAAATACATCAACAATTTTCAAATCACATTATAAGTGGAAAAGGCATAAATATGATTTTGGAAAATTTATCATCAATAATTCAGTTACCAGTTGTACTACTTGACTATCACTTGCGCCCTATTTCCGAATACAATAACACTAAAGCATCTATTCAAATTTTAAAAAAGCTTTTTATAAACGGGCGTAAACTACCGTTATCAACAATAGAAATTGTTACTTTTTCTCTTCTTACTAAAACTCGTGATACAGTTTCAATTTTTCCCATCTTTACACAGAATAATCAATACAGCTATTTAGTTATAGACGGCTTTATTTCACCTTTAAATCGTTCAATGGTATTGGCTGTTGAACAAGCTGCAAACGTCCTTGCTTTTGAATTAATAAAAGAACATTCTTTAAGACAATACTCAAGACGCATTCAGGATGAATTTTTTACGAATGTTATTAATAGTGTTTTCTCTACTCAAAATGAAATTATTAATCTAGGAAAAGAATTTCATTTATCATTTGATCAAAAGTATATTTGTATTATAGGAAAAATAGATATAAAAGAATTCACTATGTCATTTATGGAATATCAAGAAGAAAAGGATCTTATATATGACTTGATAGAGGAAGAACTAAATTCTTATACTGCAAATGTTCATTTATTCATAAAAGATGATATGTATGTTTTGTTGGTGAATTGTGATGGCATTTGGAGACAAACTGAAAAAGAACGAATGATCTCTTTATTAAAAAACATACAGGTGAAAATCTATACATATTTTCAAAAAAGCATATCTTTTGGAATTGCTAATTCTAGCGAACAATTGTTACATATATCTCATTCATTTAAAGAAGCAACAGATGCATTTTACTACGGTGAAATATCAGGGAGTAAAGAATTTATTGAGATCTATCAAGCAAAAGAAATCTCAGCGATTTTACGTATGATTCCACAAGAACAATTAAAAAAGTTCTATGAGAGCACACTACATTCACTTGCAAATGAAAATGAAAAAGATCATGCTGTACTATTGCACACGTTATCTGTTTATTTAGAAACTCATTGTGCAATATCCGAAACTGCTAAACGTTTATTTTTACATCGTAATACCGTTATTTATCGTTTAGAGAAATGTGAAGAAATACTTGGACGAAACATAAAAGATCCAAACGAAACTTTACAATTAAGAATTGCATTTAGAATAAAACCATTAATCCATGTATGATATTTATATAAATTAAAAGCTCGTAAATAAATTTTAATATCTGAGGTCTGATATTGCATAATCGTAAATAATAAAAATATAAAGTTCTCATATTTACTAAAGGTAAGTAATCCTTCTATTTTATTTTTCTACAATACAATTACGTTCTTACAGTGGGGCACCAGACATCTATCAACTTAAGAATGGAAACAAAGTGTACTTTCATTTTGTGAGGTAAAGCATTCCTAAAATAGAAGCATACTCTTAATAATACGCATACCAAATAAACCCTATCGTTTTATTAAAAATCCAGGAAATAGTAATGAAATCCTATATTTATACGATTGAATATAATGTCACACATTTTATAAGGTAAAAAGGAAAGGATAGATGAACAGGAGAGCATACCTGTTTACATCTACCCTTTTTTACAACAATATGACCATATTAACTACTACAACTTTTCATATAATTATTGAACTATTTTTTAAATAAATAAATTAACCTCTTCGTTAACTTTATTTACGAATAAATGGTCCCCTTCACCTTCAATTGGATCAACTACATCTTCATTAAAAGATTCAGCATGTTATCTACCATATCTATTAAACTAGCGGTTTTTATTTTCCCTGATTCCTTTCCATACCTAAGGTACCCAAAAGTCCAGAAGATTTCCGAGGCTACCATCCACATTTGTGTCTCTGAAAAAACATTTTGTGCCACTAGATGAAACTGTAGATTCCTTAACAAGCTAAATCATGAAAATACACACAAAAATAGATTATCAATCATTACATTACTGCTTTGCTTCGTTCGAATAGAAAAACTCGGAAGAACGCCACTTGTTCGATATCCCCTCAATGTGATAAGGTGTCGTTCTGCAGCATCCACCTATTAAACGTGCACCTGCTTGGTACCATTCTTCAGATTGAATATCCAACGCGTTACATTGTTCATAATCATGCCATGTTTTTGTTTCTGGATTATAAGTTTCACCAGAGTTTGGATAAACAATAATCGGTTTTTTGGTGTTTGCCCTCAACTCTTGGATTGCACCAGTCACAACGTTTACTGGCGCACAATTGATGCCTATTGCTACAATTTGTTCACTTTTCTCAAAAGCTCGTGCACACTCCACGAGTTTCATACCTTCACTAATCTCTTTCTCATTTTTTAGCGAAAAGGTAAGCCACGCATATGTTTCTGGAAACTCACGCAATAATGTATCTAATACTCTTGCTTCTTGCAGGGAAGGGATCGTTTCAAATGCCAATAGATCTGCACCTGCTTCAATTAACGCGGACATTCTCGAACGGTGAAAGTCTGCTAATGTTTTATCTGTCACACCATAGTTGCCTACATACTCTGAACCATCTGCAAGGTAAGCCCCGTACGGCCCAACTGATGCAACAACCAATGGTTTAGCCCTATTCGTTTGCTTATTTTCCTTCCAAAAATCATCTCTTGCCCTTCTTGCAAGTAACACCGTTTTCTTAATTAATTTCAAAGCTTCCTGTTCTTGTATTCCACGCGTGGAAAAACCACTAATAGTAGCTTGATAGCTTGCTGTTATGGCACAGTCCGCTCCAGCAATAAAATAATCTAAATGAACCTGATAAATTAGTTCTGGATTTTCTAGTAACACACGTGCCGACCAAAGGGGATCGTCCAAATTACATCCATGTGCCTCCAATTCTGTAGCTAATGCTCCGTCAAGAATCATAATGGAATGTTGGGATAAAATATCATCAATTGGGTTGATTTTGTTCGACATAATCTACGCCCCTCTTTTTTAGATTTTTTTTTAGATAATAACTTCCATAGCAAAACAAAATAAACGGTATGCCGCAATATAAAGCGATTCTCTGTGTTGGATCGAATGCAATTCCAATACACGATGCCAGACAAAGGATGAAAGAAGCAATTGGTACTAATGGATATAGTGGTGTGCGATAAATCAAGTCCTTTTCAGAATTTCCTTCTTTCAAAAATTGTCTGCGAAATAGGAACTGGGAAGCACTAATACTCATCCAAACTACAACTACAGCTAGACCGGAAATGGAAACAAGTACGATATAGACAGTATCTGGTGCCACAATACTCGAGAGCAAAGCCAAAGCTCCACCCACCATGCTGAAAATGACGGCGTTGATTGGAACACCTTGTTTTGTCATTTTTCCAAAAATCGGGGATATCGTATTCTTATTAGCAAGCGACCAAAGCATTCTAGAGGAGGCATAAAGGCCTGAGTTTGCCGCAGATAAAATGGCTGTTAAGATAACGAAATTCATTATGTCAGCTGAATATGGCACCCCAATTCGTTCTAGAACTGCAACAAAAGGGCTCTCTAATACCCCTGTATCGGAAATAGGCAATAACGCAGATAAAACAACAATCGTTCCTACAAAAAAGATAATCAATCTCCACAGAGTAGTTCGAATGGCCTTCGGTATCATTTTTTCCGGGTTCGCTGTTTCTCCAGCTGCAATGCCTATTAATTCTGTTCCCGAAAAAGCAAAATTAACCGCAAGCATGGTCATTATAATGGCCGTAGCACCATGGGGAAATAAACCTCCACTTGTATAATTAGAAAAGAATGGTGCTGCTTTTGAATGGGTCATCGGAAGAAACCCTAGCATTGCCGCTACTCCTAAAACAATAAAAATCACAATAGCTATAACCTTTATCGATGGAAACCATCGCTTCATAAGTAATCCTGCGGCTGTAAATTCAGAACCTAAAGCAACAGTCCAAGTTAACCAATACAACCAGGCTACTGTATACCCTGTACCCGGTCCAATGTATTTAACTGCATAACTATGAAATGCGCCAGTTTCAGGCATATGTACGGAAAGCTCTCCTAAACATAGCATAACTAGATAAACCACTAGCGCACCAATTAGATAGGATAGAATTGTTCCAAACGGGCCAACTTGTTGAATAGTGTAACCTGGGCTTAAGAATAAGCCAGTTCCAATCACCCCACCAAGTGATAGCATGACTAAATGACGTGCTTGCATTTTCCTTTGAAATTCTTGCCCATTTTTGTTCTCCATTTCTAATCTCCTTTAGTTACTATCCAGAAAAAACAAAAGCGCACTCTAAAAAAGAGGGCGCTACTGACAAATAAAAACGAAAGCTCTCATCTATCAGGATTATCACCCGCTGGAATTAGCACAGTGTCTACTTAAGCAGACCTGTTGCTGAGGTTTCATAAGGCCAGTCCCTCCACCTCTCTGGATAAGAAATATTTTTTTTATAACCTTATCAATCCATTCAATAACTGTCAAGATAATTCTGTTTTTTTAAAAAAATTACCTATTATAGAAATACAAAAAATAGATTATTACTATAAACACAACCCACTCCTTCTTGGGTATTATTTAAAAATCGAACATACAAAACCTCATCTATTTACGATTCGGTTCACAAGCACTTCCTCAAAATTTGATGCACTTCTAAATATCTTCTTACTTCTTTGGCTATGGGGATCACCGCAACTTAAGGACGTGTGACGAGACCACATCGCCATCAAGCTAAGAAAAGCGAATACCCAAAAACGAAAAAATGTACATCTCCAGGAGGAAATGTACATTTTCTTGTTTGGGGTGTTATAAAATCCTTAAGTTGATGGGCGTGTGGTGCTACTCCAAGATACTTCACATCAGACAATAAAACAGAAATTGAATTTGAATAAGCATTCCTGCGGGAGTGCTTATTCATTTTATTTACAGGAAATTATCACCATTTGTCGAATTATATAAGCTGAAGGGTGATAAAAATGAGTCATAGAAATCTTTTTATGCTGGCAATGAATACGTAAAAACAAAAACATTCACTTATAGCGGTTAATAGGAGGGATTATCGTGAAAAAATTAGCTACAATTGCGTTGACTGGTGCGTTAGCTTTAGGCGGTTTAACGGTTATAAATTTAGATACACCAAAGGCACATGCTGATGAATTTAATGAGGGCTGTCATTATATTTGTGGTCCTAGCGAAACGGTGAACGGTGTTACAGTTCAAGTACATTCTACACAAGTTACTTTTGGCAACAGTACAATTGCAAGAATTACAAACAACCGAGCTGAAGATATTTATTACAATGTTAGCCTTGAGAAAAAATATGGAGATAGCTGGGGAGAATTTGAAACTAGTTTCCATTGGCAAAATCAATGGGTTCCAGCTGGCTCAAATGATGAAATTTCAACTTTCACAGGATATGGCCAAAACATTTACGACACTGGAACATACCGCTACAAAGTTGAAGTTGTAAGTGCTGATGATTCTGTAGAGACGATTTATACAGCAGGAATGACGGTAACAGGGCGATAACTCATGACTGAGCTTTATTATTTATGATTGTATTTTCGATAATATCATTGATAATTGCGTTGATATTAATATTCTATTATTGAGTTTTATCCTCTGTTCATAAATTGGTTAAATATCTTTTACCAATTATATTATCAAGATACACCTCCCCTGGTTTAGCAATGGAAATATTTGGATACTTATATTAGTGAAGAGTATGTATGGATCTACAAAACTGAATAACCATTTCTACCATGTTATCATCTTCAACAAAAAAACTCCTGATTAACTAGGAGTTTTTTTTCTTGCTGCTTTATAAAGTACATCTTTAAAGCTGTTAGAAACGCTTCTTCAATTTTTATCGTACCATATATTTCATTGCCTAGTTTAAGTGGAGATGTTTTGGTAGCCATAATCCATCACCTCTTCTACAATATATGAATCACAAGTGATGGGACTACCCTCTTTATCAAGAATATTTACAAACCATTCCAGGACTAATTCATTCTTCTAAATATAATACTGAATCATTTCAATTGTATGATATAGGATCTTTATTACTTAAATTTCAATCCTGAATATTAAACCATCCTGAAGTATTTACAAGCTTATTCCAAAGTGCTTCTGGAATATCTAACTCCTCCTTTTTGCTAACATATAATGCATCAAAAATAGTTTTCTCTTCACTATTTTGAGTCTTTTCCATCCATTCTGGATCCATAATTAAAGCATGTCCTAATGAAACTAATGAAGTTATCGAAAGTGCTTTTTCGACTTGTTCAGGTGTTTGAAGTGCTCCTACACCGATAACAGGTACTTCATTACCAACTGTTTCTTGAATTAATTGTACACGAGAAACTGTATCTTCTGAGTTACGTAAAGATCCGCCGAAGAAATTCCCAACCGATGCATGGATATAATCTAATTCTTTCGTCGCTAATACTTTTACTAGTTTAATTGTATCATCCATTGTGATACCTGGTTGTTCACGCTCTTCTGGACTAAGACGATATCCTACAATAAATGGTTCTTTCGCATGATTTTTAACAGCTTCTTTCACTGACTCCACTACCGCTAAAGGAAATGCCATACGTTCTTCTACACTGCCACCCCATTTATCTGTTCGTCGGTTTGAATGTGGGGAGAAAAATTGTTGGATTAAAAATGTATTTGCACCATGAATTTCTACGCCATCAAATCCAGCTTCTATTGCACGGCGTGTTGCTTCTCCAAACGCTTTTATCGTCGTTTCAATTTCATCGTTACTCATCTCACGTGGTGTTTCAGCATTTTGTCGTAACGATGGAATTGCACTAGCTGATACAGGCTCCTCACCTTTTAATAATGTAGAGTTTGTCATTCGTCCTGCATGGAAAATTTGTAAAATAGCCTTTGCACCATTCTCTTTAATTGTATTCGCTAATTTTGTTAAGCTAGGAATACGGGCATCAGATTCTACTCCCATCGAATTTTCAAATCCTACTCCAAGTAGTTCTACATGTGCACAAGATGTAATTACCGCACCAATCCCGCCTTTCGCACGGCGAGCATAATATATTAATTCTTCTTCTTTCAGGTCACCATGTGGTGTAGATGCTGAAGTTGTCATTGGTGCCATGAGAATACGATTCTTTAATTCTATCCCCGATGGTAATTTGAAAGGTTTAAATATAGATGAATAATTATTATTCATGATGTTGTCTCCTTGTAATTGAAATTCTTTCCGAAGTTCAAAGTTGTTATTTCCGAATTGATAATACAAATATTCCATATCCCCGATAAGCGTTTCTCATTATAATACTTGAAAAAGAATGAATTTAAATAAGGTAAAATGAGTAAGGTTTTTAGTTTGTATTCTTTTCATATAGTTAGCTGCTTATTTAAGAAAATAGTGCCAACCTATTAAAAGTTGTACGTTAACTAAATTTTTAAAGCATATAATTAGTTTCATATTTCGAGTATCATGGAACAATATGAATCCTAACATAAATTATATTGCGTTGCAAATAAAACATTACAATATATGTTTCGAGATTCTCACATACTGCATCCTGCTCATTATAAGAAAATAGAGCAAGGATATATTTTGTAGTATAATACCAATAAGACATTTTCAAAAACAGGAGAATTAAAATGAGAAAATTATTTCATCCAGAAACAAACGATATTCGTTTAACAACCGTTCTAGATGCTCTTAGTGATCAAATCAGAATCCAAATCGTTCGGGAAATTGCAAAGATAGGAGAGCAATCATGCGGGAATGTTAATATTCCTATTCCAAAATCTACTCTTTCACATCATTATAAAGTATTGAGGGAATCAGGAATTACCTATACGAGAGTAGAGGGCACTCAGCGATTCAATTCCCTTCGTATAGATGACTTGAATAAACGTTTTCCAGGTTTATTAGACGCAATATTACAAGCAGCTGAACCGATTTAGTCCTCTATTTTGGCATATTCTCCTTTTTATTATTTTAAAGAAGACGGAGAATGTGCTTTTATTTTCAGATATATTCCTACGCTTTATTTTATACAGTAATCTCCAATGCCTCCAATGTTATCTATAAACTTATAATCAATCGAAAGATTGAAAACAAACTATTGAAATCGCTTCTCCTGTGATCCTGAAATAAAATTACAAATACAAATCCATCTATATGATAAAGAATTATTATCTATTGTTTTATGAGGGACTACAGAAAGGCATCGATGAATTATTAAAAATTTTATTGCGTTTGTTTTACCTGTTAGAAAAAAACGGACGAAAATCTCACCGTTACGAAAAGAAAACAGTCTTTGATATCTTAGGTGTTGTGTATGATTATACGTTGTCACAAAGTTTCCAAGTTGCATAATATTTTTAAAAACACCTATTTAATAGGTTTATTTGTTATGCACATCTTTAGTGTAGTCGTAGAAATTTCAAAAAACACATTCACATATACCCTCTTGTCCCCCTTAGCTTGATGGGGATGTGGCGATACCCCTTCTAGGGCTTTTTACGTTTAAATAAAGAGGTATACCATATTTCTCAATGTACAATATTACTTAACATAGTAAAATAATAATTGAATTGGCGTCTAATACATATCATTAAAATTAAAGTGGTTCAAGTCGGAGGAAGGCACCTTTGGGTGTCTTTTCTTTATTATAAAAACCCTCAAGCATTCTTACACTTGAGGGCTTATCAATTGAAAGGTAGGGCTGTTTGGAGTTCTTTATATTAAGAACAAAGCGGGATTACTCCTAAACCAATTAATAGAGCTGCAGCAAACGCTGGAATTGGTACAGGAATCTCGATACCCTCTACAACTAAGAAGTATTGTCCACTTACTACTTTAAAACAAACTAATTGCATGGTTATTCCTCCCTTCTGCTAGGATTAATACATTATATTACTTAATCTAATTATTGATATAATTCAATAGTTTATTTTTAAGAAAATGTGCAATTTATTTCTATTCAGGTGAAGCGCCCTAAATCATCTTTCCCTTATTTTTAAAAGGACCTGCTCAATTAATCCATAAAAACATAAAGTAATTTGAATCCATTAAAATACATGAGTGACTCCTTATTTTTCTCCTACTATTTAAAGGAGGAATTATTATGGGCTTTGGTGGTAGTTGCGGTGGCGGCTGTGGCTTTGCAGGAGGATTTGCTTTATTAGTTGTATTATTTATTTTATTAATTATTGTTGGAGCTTCTTGCTTCTGCTAAAAACTATGGGAAAAGACACTCTTGTTTGGGTGTCTTTTCTTTTTCTCAATATAAGAGCTATAAAAATATGCTATAGTTTTAATAGAAATTCCCTTTTGTGCAATGAGATAAAAATACCCAACAAAAAACCCACCTATTTCCGTAGGTGGGCCTTATCTTTATTACACAATACCAAATTATACTCTCATTTTTTCATAAACTTTATGCAATTATACAATTTCTCCTTTTTGTGTACTGATTTCATTTTACGGATTTTATTCATTAATACATTTTGCGGTTTTAAAATCTTTATTTATATAAGTAGCTCATACATGGGTTTAAATATTTGTACCAATATTATCTAATGTTTTGGGATTTACTTTTTCTCCATCTATTGTCATCTTTATTTTTTGCTTCGAATTGGCTATTACCACCCAAGCATTCGGTAAATAGCGATCTTCATGAGACAATGTAGAAGGTGAATTTATAACCCTTCCTCCTAAATATAGAGTAGCAGAGGATCCTCCATCCATTGCCATTGCATTTATTGCTCCTTTTTCATATAGAATATCTTGACACTCTTTTAACGTAGCCCCTATACTATGCGTCTGTCTTCCGTCAATAACTAGAAACATAATTGTACCATCTTCTTTTTGTGCCATAATACTTCGCGGTGCAGAGCCCCAACCACCGTCTCCTTCTGTAATCATTTTTTCTCCATTTACAATTAACTGTGGCATAAATCCTGCCGCTGAAACGACTTGTTTATCCAAAAGTTGTTGGGTAGAATAATTTCCTGTTATCATTTGCCCAAACTTTGTTAAACCCGTAATAATTGTAGGGGTATTTCTATCCATATTCGTATCAATAGCTTCCCCATTTTCTATTACTATTCCAGTTGCAACATTTCCTCCACCCCTTCCTGTTTCATCAGCAAATCCACTTGCATTCACAGCAACAAGTGCATGATTACGTTTTGCCATTACACTAATTTTTTCTCCCCTGTTAGCGCCCTGTGTTCCTTGATGGCTAACAAGTTTAACATTGAAGGGATTGCTAATGGTAACTAACCTTCCTTCGAAAAGAAAACGACTATCTTTATTGCTTTTAATTGTTTCTACATCAATTTCTAATGGCTGATTTTTTAATTCTTCTAATCTTTTTCCTGCTATTTTTTTATAAATATGCTCATCACTGTTTGACCATTTCGGATGATTAATTCTATCTTGCAGTTTATCTAGTTCCTTTTGGGTTAGGAATGTATATTTCGCATATTGTGGATGCTGAGAAGTTAGTATACTTCCAGCGATTGTTATACGAAGCTCTCGGCCATAGCTAGTACCAAATAGTATTCCTACGCCAATAAGCATGAAAATAGAAAATAGAAGCAAGATTCTTTTGAAGATTTTTCTTAGATGTTTCATAGTTTTATCCTCCAGCATTCATTACATTCAATAAATCCATTAAAATATTATTTATCTAAAGAAAAAAGTGTTTGGTTTCCTCATGCCTGAATTCCCCATTATATTTTAGCAATCAAGGCAAAATACTTATTCCGCATTTCGCTTTTACTTCAGTGTATATTTACAAATTTAATAACGTTTTTGCAACCATGAAATAAATTACTAATCCTGTTCCGTCAACAAATGTTGTAATAAATGGACCCGAAACAACTGCAGGATCTAGTTTTAATTTTCTTAGAATCAAAGGTAAAACTGCTGCTACAAGAGAGGCCCAAATAACAATAAATAATAAAGTAATTGCTACAACTTGTGCAACTTCTGTTCCAACTCCCAACATATAAGCACGAGTGAGCCCAGCTATTCCAAGTGCAAGTCCGAGAAACATACCTATTGCAAATTCCTTTTTCATTACACGGAAAATGTCTTTAAATTTGACCTCTCCAATACCGATTGCACGAGTAATTGTTGCTACAACCTGTGTTCCTGTATTTCCACCAGTACCTACTAATAACGGAACAAAGAAAGCAAGGGCAACTACAGTTTCAATTTCATCTTCAAAATACTTTAATACTGTACCTGTATATGCCTCAGCAACAAAAAGAAGTAATAACCATGGTAGACGTTTTAGGAAAATGCTCCAAATGCTAGCTTCAAAGTAAGATTGATTCAATGGCTCACTTCCGCCTAACTTTTGAATATCTTCTGTAGCTTCTGCTTCCATAACATTCATTACGTCATCAAAAGTTATAATACCAATCATTTTATTATTTGCTGTTGTCACAGGTATTGCTGCTAAATTATAATTCAGTAGCTTTTTTACAACTTCTTGCTGGTCAACTTCAGCTTGTACTGAAATTACCTCTTGAATCATAATAGTAGATAATATCTCTTCATCTGCTGCTAGTAATAACTCATGTATGGAAACGATTCCCTCAAGATAACCATGACTATCAAGAACATAACTATAAGATATTGATTCTACATTTTCAGAATGTTCCCTAATGTACTTCAATGTCATTTTTACTGACCAATTTCCTCTAACTGCAACAAAATCACTTGTGACAAGACTTCCTGCCGTTTCAGGTTTGAAATTCATCAATTTTTTCACGTTATGTTTTGTGATTTTATCTAGATACGCCATTAATTTAGCCTGTTTTTCCGGATGAACCGCTAGCAGTAAATCTACTAATTCATCAATCGGTTGTAAATTTAGTAACTTTTTAGCTTTGTTTTCAGATAAGTGAATTAAGATATTATATTTTTCTTCTGCACTCATATATTGAAGAATTTTAGAGCTTTTTAATACAGGAATCGTATTTAGCAATATGACTTGATCTTCAATTGAAAACTCTTTTACTTCTTGTGCAATATCATACGATGGATGACGTAAAACTTTCTCTGCATCCAAGTTATTTTTGGTTATAAGTAATTCCTTTAATAATTTCTTCATGTTAACTCCTCCTCATATTGCTAAGGGAGACTCTAGAGTTTCATGAGTGGTTTTGTTTTATTTTATCTGTCTTAAATTTTTTATTAGAGCAATAATAGTTACATTGCAATCAATTCATTAGTTAGAATTACCTCCTTTTTGAATATAGACAAGATAAAAATAAATAAAATTAAACAGAAAAACCTTTACTCAAAAAGGAGTAAAGGTTTTTTCACAATACAAATAAATGAATATTAAGACAGCTCTACCAAAATCACAGAGGTGCCTTTCTATCAAATCGTATACCACTCCCTCGTTGAGTTTTAGCACTGTATAGCATAGGTTTTTATAACCAGCTACATTAAGAAGGGCCTTAATCCGACCGTTCCTGTTGACCCATTGGCGTCTCTCGACATTTTTGGGCAGCAGCGTTTCTCTATACAGGAGCCTCACCTAACAAAGTTTATTGAATTACTTCAAAATTTAAACCAGAATTTAATATTTGTCAACTGACTTTCAATTCCATTCATAAAAAATCTTTTATAGAAAATGAAATTATATTTTATTATAAATTTAAAATTCCCCTTAAAAAACATAAAATTCAAATAGATTTAATTCGAAGAAACGTTATAAAACTTATGAAACTTATTGTTTTTAATCAAATTCCAACTTTATAACAAATGATAAATAATTAGTCATTCTGTATATCAAAAGAACATTCTAAAAAAATCTTCTTTTATAATTAAAATCTTCTTTACTGTTTATCAAATTTATGTGGTTAAACTACTTAATCAAACGATACACTACAAGTCAAAAATATGTACTTATACGGAATGATTACATACATTTTCTCTTATCATTTCTCAAAGGACTATAAAGCAATAAAATAAATAAAATTAGCAATAGGGTTGCTTGACAAGCAAAAAAAATATATTTATGCTTGCTACACGAAACAAACACATAAAATTTATATTGCTGGACCTGTTAGGTGAGGCTCCTATACAAACACAGGCTATTGCCCAAAAATGTCGAAAGACGCCAATGGGTAGAACAGGAATTGTCGGATTAAGGCTCTTCTTAAGATAGCTAAGTATTGAATTTTCATTACTTTACGTTGTATAGTGCCAAAGCTCTACTAGGGGGAGAAAAGCCTTATTTAGTCATGCCATTTTGAATCCTCCTAGTATGTAACTAGGGGGATTTTTGTATAAGAAAACAGTGTGTAAGCGATAAAATCCTCCTAAACAAAAGTCATATTTAGTAATTGACGAGAACAAGATTCTATTCATTAGCAAATGTAATATTATGTTTTGTTTTAAATCAGGAGGATATTAAAATGAAAAAAATATTAAAACTCGATTATCTATTGCTCCTCCCTCTATTCATAACATGTACTTTAGGTATTATCATGATGTATAGTGCGAGCTCCATTGTCGCTGTCCAACATTACGGTTATAACAGTAGACACTTTGTTGATTCTCAATTAACAAAGCTATTTTTAGGAACAATAGGGTTAATAGTTTGTGCTATTCTCCCATATGATATATGGAAAAAACGGATAGTCTCTATTTGTATTATGGTTGGGGGGATTTTTTTATTAATTATGGTTTTATGGAAAGGAAAAGTGGTAAATAATGCTCAATCATGGATTTTTGGAATACAGCCAGCTGAATTTCTAAAATTAGGAACAATACTTGTAACAGCCCGTTTTTTTGCATTACGACAAGAACAAGCTAAAAATAGCTGGAGTGGTATCGGAAAACTTGTATTATTTTTAGCTACAATTTTTTTTCTTATCTTTAAACAACCAAATTTAGGATCAGCACTTTTAATATTAGGTATAGGTTTTAGTATATTTCTTTGCTCAGGAATAAATATAAATCTACTAATCAAAAGAACTACCATCGGTTCTGTTTTATGGTTACCTATTTTATATTTTTTGATTCAATGTAGTTTATCAGAAGTTCAAAAGACACGTATTACTACGATTTTCAATCCCTTTGTTGATGCACAAGGAAATGGATACCAGCTTGTAAATTCTTTTATTGCCATTGGCTCTGGAGGAATCACTGGACGTGGGTTTGGAAATAGTATACAAAAAACAGGCTATCTTCCGGAACCACACACTGATTTTATAATGGCAATAGTTTCTGAAGAACTAGGGTTTATTGGTGTATTTATTCTATTGGCTGGAGTTTTGACTATAGTACTTCGCGCCTTAAAAATTGCACAATTATGTGTAAATCCATTCGGTAGTTTTATAGCAATTGGTATAGGATGTATGATAGGTATGCAATCTATTGTAAATTTAGGTGGTATCACAGGACTATTCCCTCTTACAGGTACTCCATTTCCATTTGTAAGTTTTGGTGGAAGCTCTTTAATGGTCAATTTAATAGCAATGGGAATGTTAATTAATATTTCAATTTTCAATAAAATAAAATAATTAGGATATGTTTTATGTAACTGAATTCAGAGAGGTTTTATCCATCTTGCCTTAAACAAAGGATAAAATGGAGCTTTCTGTTGCAGGTAAAACATCAGCCCTCTTGATTTACTATCGTTATGGAGCTCAATCCCTTCAACCATTTGGCTTTCGGCCCGCCACCTAACTGTCTACGCTTAAAGACTAACGTTACCTTTAGCCCTTCAAGACTCGCTACGAGCGAATCGCTAGTTCTTACTCGACGGGAATCCCACCCGTTATATGATACGACCTAGGCTCGGTCGCACACCTGCCTCGTGAGTTAATATGAAAATGAAACCCAATGTCTTTCAGGCGAAAGTATAATCTTGGTTTGGAAATATACAACTGTTTGGACATAAAAAAGACCATCGAAATGATGGTCTTGCAGACTGTAGACAAATGCATAAAATAACGGATGAACCTTTCTCTGAACACTTACTTTACTTCTTTCATAAATAGTCTAACGTTTTCAGCGATTTCTTTGAATTTGGTATGGTGTAAATAATGTGATCCATCCATGGTTACTACTTTTCCATGTACCGAGTCTTTGATCTGCCCTTCATGCAGAGATATCCACCCTGCTACACCTTCATTATTCGCTTGTACAAAGAGAAGAAGTGGAAGATATTTAGGGAAGGTTAAACCTTGAGCTCCTTTAAAATTAGACGAAATATGGTCCATCTCATTCAAAGTTGTGTCATTATACATGTTTTTATTCGAAATCATTTTCATTTGCTCTACGGTTTTTTCATCAAATGCCAGTCCAGCATAGGGGTCAGCATTGATTTTCATAATCAATCTTAAGAGACCTGATTTTTTGAGATATGCAAACGTTTTTAATGGGAAATTGATATCCATACCCGGTTGTGTTGCAACACTACTATCGATTCCGACAAATGCAGTCACCTCGTTTGGATATTTGTTCACATAATCAATTCCATAAATGCCTGTAATGGAGTGGCCCATGAGCATGTATCTGTTAATATTAAGCTGCTGTAGAGCTTCATGAACTTCACTTACCATATTCTCCGTGGTTCGCTCTTTTACAGTTTCATCACTTAATCCATAACCGAAAGGCTCTACCGCAACAACTTTGTAAAATGGAGACAATTCATCGATAAGAAGCTTAAAATCAAGCCCTGGAGTAGCTGTTCCATAACCAGGCAGGAGCACGATCGTTTCCTCGCCCTCGCCTTGAATTAACACATTCATGTTTTTCCCGTCTACAGATACGTGCTGTCCGTAGGGCACTATTCGTTTTTGCTCCGAATGACTACTCATCACATTTGCGATATAAACAATACCTAAAACAAGTAAGATGACTAGAACGATTGCTCCTATGATTTTAAGTAAGATGTTTCGCACTTTCTTTATTTTCATTCCATTCAGCGTTTTCTTTTCCTCTTGTTGTGTCACTGTCATCTTCTCCTGTCCTGATCCGTTTGTTTGCCTTCCTTCATGTGGCCTGTGATGAAACCTTAACCAATGAAGATGTACGCCACATGACGACAATATGAACTGAATATGAACTGTCAAAAAAAATGCTACGACTCATATGCAAGTAAGCTTGCATATGAGTCGTAGCATAGAGAATGAATCTAACTAATCTGTTGGTGTAGTGATTGGCAAGGTGACAATGAAGGTCGTTCCTTGACCAGGTTCACTTTTCACTCGGATGTCACCTTGATGAAGCGACACGATTTGTTTAACGATAGCGAGTCCCATACCACTTCCGTCATACTTACGACTGTGGGAACGATCGGCCTTAAAAAAACGATCGAATATACGCTTCTGGTCGTCAAGGTGAATACCAATACCAGTGTCGGATATTAGGATTGTCACGTTTTTGATATCTTGTTTGATGCTTACGTTAATCACGCCGTCATCCTCGGAAAATTTGATGCTATTTCTGAGGATATTCGTCCATACCTGATTTAACAGGTCATGATCAGCGGTTACTTTAACTGTCTGTAAATCAAGCTCGAAATGTATATCACGAGCAGACCATTGTGGCTGGAGCGCCACGATTATCCGTCGGATTTGTTCATCGAGGCTGAGCGTGACGAGCCGCAGTTGCTTTGACTGCGATTCAAGCAAACTCAGCTTTAGCAGGCTATCGCTCATTTTGGACATCCTTTTCGCTTCAGCGATGATAATATCAAAATAACGGCTTCGTTCGTATTCTGAAAGGTCAACTTGCTTAAGCGCTAGAGCATAACCGGATATCGAAGTGAGCGGAGACTGAACCTCGTGCGACACGTTCGTTACGAATTCCCTGCGCATCTGCTCAAGTTGCTGCAGATCGTGCATCATTTCTTCGAAGCTGCGAGCCAAAGTACCCAGCTCACTCGTTTGCTTAATATTCAACTTGACGTTGAAATCTCCAGATGCTATCCGCTTGGTCGCTTTTGTCAGCTTTTTAATCGGTCTTACCAGGAATACAGAGGCAACTAGAATCAATAAGCTTCCTGCAATCAACGAACATGTTGCAAAGACCAATGCCCACTTTGTGACAAAAGAGGCTGAAGGAGGGGCGAGCGCTTCCAAAAATATCGCTTTCGTTCCCATTTCCGTTTTCAACGGCAACCCTAAGAGGACCGTGGCAATACCATTAGGAGTGTCCCGAACAACACCTCCATCTAATACTTTCTTTAGTTGCTCCATCGTCACAGGCGCAGGTTTGTGTTCGTGAAGTTTACCGTAAGACTTGAACTGACCCGTTGCTTCGTAAATTCGAATATAATAAGAATCGAGCTGCTTCATTTCACTTACGAACAAGTCCGCTTCATGTAACGGAAGGGTCTTGTAAACCCGGACGATGTCTTGGCCAAAGTTACGTAAGTTGATTTGAGCGTTTTCGTTCAACTTATCTTCGAATATCCAAGTTGACACAAAAAAAGAAATGATCGTGCCCCCGATAATGGAGACTAAAAATGTCAGGACAACACGTATATATAGGGATCTGATCATTCATTAACCTCAAGCCGATACCCAAGCCCGCGCACCGTTTCGATCCGAAAATCAGGTGTTGTCGCGAACCGTTCACGCAGCCGTTTAATATGTACGTCTACCGTTCGATCATCTCCGGCGTAATCGATACCCCAAATCTGATCGATCAACTGCACGCGCGTATAGACTTGTCCGGGTGTTCCAGCGAGCTTATACAACAATTCGAACTCCTTTAGCGGCAACGTAAGCGACTCCGTCCCTTTCATCACCTTATAGGTCTGTCGATCAAGGATGACGTTCCCGAAATGGATCGTCTGCGTGGAGCCAATCTTGTATCGTTTGAGTAGTGCCCTAACACGAACCGTCAACTCTAACGGATCGAATGGTTTGGTTAAATAATCGTCCGCCCCAAGTTCGAAACCTTTCACTTTCTCCCATGTTTCTCCTCTCGCAGTCAGCATAAGTAAAGGTAGATCAGGATTGGCCCTTCGGAGCTCCTTGCTTAACGTCCAACCATCCATAATCGGCATCATAATGTCAAGTACGACAAGATCGACATCCGTTGAGCTGTAGACGGCCAGTGCTTCCTTGCCGTCCGCTGCTTCAGCTGTTGCGAATCCGTCGTTGCGTAGAAATAAACAGACGAGTTCGCGAATGTTCGCATCGTCGTCAGCAACTAGTATAGTAGGCATCGGTTCCCTCTTTTCCCTGTTTTCCACCGCATCATTTCAAGTAATCATTTTACTATAAATTAACACGTATGTTGATTAACCAAAGTAATACAGTTTCTTGATTTATCGACCCGTAGAATTCAAGTGTTTCTTTCAAACTAATTTGCCACTCAATTAACAAGGCTTCACAAAGAAACAGGCGTGTGAAACCTGCAAATGACAAGCCTTTGTTTTGTCTTTTGGACTTGTGCACTAAGAAATTTTAGCAAGGCATAGGCAATTATAGCTGTGAATAACTAATTGAACAACGCATTGGATGTTGTGCCAAACAATACGGGAACGTTCAAATTCAGCTAAATACAGCGAAAAAATGATTCGATTGCCCAGCGCGATTTGTACATGGCGGCGGTTCCTTCGGACAGATAGATTGGTAGAACGTACATTCCCCAAACTACTCCAGTAATTACACCATCTGAAATAACACATCCCATAGCCACTAATTATTTTTCATCAAATGCGTAAATGGCGTATCAACTTTGATTGCACATGCGTTCCAAATCATTAATTGTTAATTTAAGTGAATTCCATCATAAATATTCATATAGGTTTAGTAATTAGTCAAAGTTATTAGGGTGTTCTGTCGTATAATTTATGTATATTACCATATAATAACCTCCTGATTTTTGTATATTATAGTTCTACATTGACACATAATATATAACTTTTTCTCATTGCTTCTTGAACTAATCTGTTCCGATAACCAAATCAAAAAATTCCTTCCGCCCATCTTGGAAGGTGACCTCAACGTTATCACTATTTTGATGGAATAAATGAATTGTAGTATTAAAATTTACATCAATAGAATTTCTTATAGACTCGTAAAGAATCTGATGTAATATAAAACAGTGTATGCTTATTGAACCACTCTGTTGTATATGAAATTTTCTAAAATCAATATTGAGTATTTCTTGCCCCCTAGTATCAACAAATTGTCGCATTTCTACTGTGACGCCGTGTTTTTTCACCTGTTCTAATAATCCTCATTTATCTAAAACAAATATCGCATCTCCTCTTAAGCTAATTACAGATCCAATAGAACGAAATGAGCGAGCTTTTTCAATAATAATTGGGGAATAACCATTAGATAAAAGACAATTTGCTAAAGATAGACCGCAATTCCACCACCAGAAATTAGAACTTTCATAAAAACACCAATTTGATATTGATAATCATTATTATTTATAGATAGAATAATAGAAAAAATTATTTATCACAAGGGGAAACTGCATAATAATGTTGGAGTGAAATAAAATACGATAAAAAAGATGCTGAAAAAATTTAAAACATGATACTTTGGTTTTAGATCCTTCCATATCCCTGTTTAAGACGTTTTTGATAGAATGATGGCGATGTATAGTGACCCCTATAAGGAAATATCATAATTTTGAAGTGTACAAATAGGCAGAGTAACTTCAACTGTTGTTCCTTTATTCACTTCACTATCAATAAATACCTTTCCCTGATGCGTTTCGATAATTTTATAACAGACCATTAATCCTAAACCAATCCCCTCTTCCTTAATACTGTAAAAAGGTTCTCCTAAATATGGTATACGTTCTTTTGGAATACCACATCCTTGATCGATAAAGCGAATCCCTATTTGATTATTATCAAGTTTATCAAATTGAATCAAAATTTCTCCTCCTGTTGGCATGGATTCAATTGCATTTTTTATAATATTAACAAATACTTGTTTTAATTGATTTCCTTCACATGGAATTAGTGGAATACCAGGTGAAAAATCAATTCTAATTTGTATATTATTCATCATTGCTCGAGGTTGCAGTAGCATTAAGACTTGATCCATTAGCACACTAATATCATTAGGTTGTATCTTTACCACCTGTGGTTTGGCTACCGCCATAAATTCATTAGTAATACTTTCTATACGCTTAATCTCTGATGATACTATATTTATATAACCCTGATTATTCTCAGTTTCCATTGATTTTAGTAATTGCATAAACCCTTTCATTGCGGTTAATGGATTATTAATTTCATGAGCCATTGCAGTCGCTAATTGTCCTACAACAGCAAGTTTTTCAGATTTTCGTAGTAATTCTTCTGTTTTTAGCCGTTCAGTGATATCACGAGAAATACTCAGGAAAACTTTTTTACCATTTAAGTTAAAAACACGGACACTAAACTCAGTTGTTATTATTTTTCCTGTTGGAAAAGCATATTCATCTTGCAAAGTGAAGGAAGTTTGTCCCTCTCTAATTTTTTCTAACAACCTTACAATCATTTTAGAATCTTGTGTTACTACATTTGGAAATGGTAACGAGAGCAGTTCTTCTCTACTATATCCAAATCTTTTACAACCAACAGGGTTTACCTCAATGAATCGACTTGGAACATAATTTTCATTCAGCTCTACTACATATACTGCATCAGTTGCTTGTTCGATTAGTGCACGGTACTTCATTTCACTATCTTTTAATTGTTGGTGTAATCGTTGTCGTTCTCTTTCTGCTTGTTTTCTTTCAGAGATGTCTCTACATATTGCAGATAAAGCTATTACATTTCCTCTTACGTCTAGTATAGGAGAAACTGTCAGACTGACATCAAGAAGACTTCCATCGTTACGTCGTCTAACAGTTTCTAATCTAGTAACTACGGATTCTCCTTTTAGAATTTTACGAATATTTTCAAGTGATTCTTCCATTAAGTAATCTGGTACACACGGTAATCTCTTACCTATGATTTCTTGTAATGACCATCCAAATATCTTTTCATAAGCTTTATTTGCTTGTAAAATATGCCCTTCTCGATCAGAAATGGTAATAGCATCTACATTATGCTTTATAAATGATTCTAGTAATTCTTTGGTAGCTCTTAATTCTGATTCTACCTTTTTCCTTTCTGTTATATCGACTGTAGAACCAACAACTTCAATAACTTGTCCATTTCGTTTAATCGGCCTAAGTGCAATAAGAATAATCGTTTTATCATCTGGCCAGGGTAATTCGAATATAATTTCTTTCCCTTCCCATGCCTGAAGATAATACTTCATCAATTGTGAAACTAAATGTGGTGGAACAATAGAAGCATCAATAGTCCGTAAGCTTTTCCCTACCACTTGTTCAGAATAAAATCCTTTTTGATAATAAAACTGTCCATCACATAAAGTGTGTATAAAGTGCTTACCCACTTTTTTAAATTTAAAAATCCCTCCTTGAAGCTCGTGAACGGTATCTGTGAGTTCTTGCTTTGATTTTTTTAATTCCCGATTCATTTTAGATAAGTCCTGTGTTAAATAATATAATCTCTGGTAGGCTTCCATAAGAAATAGCCCAATTAAAAGTCCTAAAGCTATATATAATAATCCTCCAGTGTAAAGTAACGTAGTATTAAAGAATACACCAACTAACCACTTTATTCCGACAAAAACAAAAAAATATAAAGATGCACTTTTGAAAGGATGAAGGTTTTTAAAATATGTTTTAAATGTAAAAAATAGGATACCCAAGCCTAAATAAGCAATCACAGGAGGTTCCCAGTAGCCTCCAATGTAAAAGATACGCATTATAATAATGCTAATTAACGTAATCCAACCAGCAATGCGACCAAAGTAAATGAAAGATAGAATAAGAGGAACAACTCGAAGATCGTAGGAAAATCCCATGTATGGAAAAGAAAAGAGCATCAAAGTAACTGCAATAATTCCTCCATAGAATTTTTCGAAATATCGCCTGGTATGAATCAAAAACACTTGAATAAATATCGCTGCGCTAACTAATAAAGAAAAAATAGAAATATTGATGAAATAGTCTTTAATAATCATGTAATATCCCTCCTTGCATTAAAGATATATTCGACAAAAAGACAGAAAATCCTACAATTGGTATAAACAGTTTAGGTACAAGAAATTTAAATAGAAGTGCATGGAGGCAGATTAAAAAAGGACAAACTCTCCAAGGTGAGAAGTTTGTCCTTTTTTAGTTTAACAATATAAAATTCAATTCCGCTAGCAATCTTTCTTTTTTCATTTCCCACGCGTTTTGCATGCGAACCCAAAATAGTGAATTAGAATAATGACTTAATACTTGCTAAAACAGTAAGTATTCCTATAACAATTACAAATACATTACTCATTTTCCCTCTGTATTTTGCTAGTACTGGTACTTTACGAATCGCATACATCGGTAATAGACATAAGATAGCAGCGACTAACGGACCGCTAAGAGCATCAATGATTCCAAGAATACTTGGATTTGTATAAGCAACATACCAGCATGTTAATACGACAAAAGTAAGAATCATTGTCTTAACTGTTTTCTCTCCTATATCTTTCCCACGTTTTTTACCGGACTTGATAATCATGTCACGCATTACCTCATATGCTCCTATATAATGGCCAAGGAAAGACTTTGTAATAGCCACAAATGCAATGATCGGAGCCGCAATAGTGATTACTGGTGAATTAAGCTCATTAGCAAGATATGATAGGATTGACAAGTTCTGTTCTTTTGCCACCTTAAGATCATCTGGAGTCAAACTTAAAGTACTGCTCCAAACAAAGAACATAACAACAGCGAATGTTATGATATAACAAACTTTTTGTATTTGAGCACACTTGGCATCAGTAGCGTCTATTCCATAACTAGCTCTCTGCTTCACAACAAATGATGAAATCATAGGTGAATGATTAAACGAGAATACAATGATTGGTAGTATCATCCAAATAGCTCCAAAATACCCTGTTCCAGTTGAACCAGTAGAAACACTTGAAAAACTTAGCATTGAAGTATTCCATTGTGGAATTAAAGATATTGCAATAAAAAGTAGAGAAGCAATAAAAGGATATACTAGCATACTCATTATCTTTACAGTAATATCTTGACCAAAATTTAGTATAGTGATAAGACCGAGTACTAAGACAAGGGATAAAATGGCCCTTGGAGGCTCCGGCATGTGCAATTGATGCACGATAAAACTACTAGCGGTATTTGTAAGTGCGACCGAGTACATAAGCACGATCGTATAAATGGAGACGAAATATACAATGTTAAAAATGATACTTGCCTTATTTCCAAAATACTCTCTTATAGTACCTGTAATCCCCTCATCGGCAGAGTTCGAAGCGTAAATCATTTTAGCAAGCGCCCTATGTGAATAATACATAACAGGATAGGCAAGTATGGTAATTAACAGCAATGATAATAAACCACCTGAACCTGCATTAATCGGTAAAAAGAGTACCCCTGCTCCAATTGCTGTTCCAAAAAGGCTCAATGCCCAGGTAGTATCCTGTTTATGCCACTTTTTAGGGTCTAGATAATTCTCATTTTTTACTGCAGTATTATCAGCTTGAAATTCTATGTTTTTTGCAGTATTCCCATTCATATAATAATTCCTCCTTGTGTCCTATTCTCAATTCTCTATTTAAGGTATAGGAATATAGACCGTTCTTGAAAAATGAATTGCTTATATAGTGCACCACAACGAATATCCCTCTTCTAAATTAATCAAAATTAAAAAATTAGCGAAGCATCAACCTGAAGGGTTTTTTACCACTTACAAAATATTTTAATTATATAGTAATATATTTTATTGATAATTCCCCCACCATACAGACATCCTTAGGCGAACTATAGAGTACATATTGTTAAATATTTCACAATATACTCGATAGCTGTTTATTGATTTGATTGTTTCTCCCCAAAGATTTTATTTTTAATGGCAATCCCTGTAGGTGTAGCCGCAATTCCGCCTAAACCTGTCTCTCTTAACTCACGAGGCATCTGTCTTCCAACCCTATACATTGCTTCAATAACTTCGTCAGCATTGATGATATTGTTTACGCCGGCTAATGCGATGTCTGCTGCTGCTAAAGCATTTGTCGCTCCAATAGCGTTTCTCTTTACACAAGGAATTTCTACCAAACCAGCGACCGGATCACAAACTAAACCGAGTAAATTTTGTAATGCGGTCGAAAAAGCTTCAGAAGATTGCTGTGGCGTTCCACCCGCAGCTTCTACCGCAGCTGCAGCCGCCATCGCTGAGGCACTTCCTACTTCAGCTTGACATCCTCCGTACGCTCCTGAAATACAAGCATTGTTTGCGACTATCGTTCCATATAACGCTGAAGTGAATAGAAAATGAATCATATCTTCATGACTTAACTGCAACGTATCTTTAATACTAAATAGGACTCCCGGAATCGTCCCACTCGCACCTGCTGTTGGAGTTGCACAAATAGCTCCTAATGCAGCATTTACTTCATTAACACCGATAGCACTTTGAATCCCTAACACCATCAAATCTCCAGAAAGAGTTTTCCTATTTTCTCGATAGTTTTTAAGTTTTACGGCATCCCCTCCGGTTAACCCGGTTGGAGAAAATACACCGTCGCCTTCGATACTTTTATTTATTGCATGTTGCATAGTCGCTAAATTTCGTTCCATTTTACTCCAAACTTCTTCATAAGAAGTTTTAGTTTGTTTGATTTCCTGTTCGATTGCTAATTCATAAATTGGCTTGTGGCTTTTATTAGCTGCATCCACAATTTCTTTTATGGACATATACATATTTTTCACTCCTTAATATAACTAAAGAATAATAAGATTAGCTATATTGCCTAAATCTCCTAATTCCTTCTGAACATTACCAGGCAATATCGAATCCAAAGCGAATGCATATAAATATTTTGTTTTATCTTCCAAACTATGAAAGCTGTTAATTTCCACATCATATTGTTTAAAGATCCTGCGTAAAACAAATTCAAAGTCAGCTCTTTCCGAAATCGCAATAACAACTGGCAATGGCCCCTGCAGATCTAAGCTAAATCCATCGATTTCAACATGTTTGATTTCAATCAACCCACCACCAACCGAAATACCCATCGTTCTAATACTTCGACTTTCATCCTCTACATATACATCTGCCGTATTTGGATGACCAGCAGGACTATTACCCGATTTTTCAATAAAGGTAATGTCAATTCCCTTAGACTCTGCTATTTTAATAGCATCTGGCACTTTGCTGTCATCGGCAGCAAAGCCTAATATACCAGCAATAATTGCAAAATCAGTTCCGTGACCTTTATGGGTTTCAGCAAATGATTCATAATACTTTACCACAACTTTTTTGGGAAGACCTTTAAATAATCTATTAGCAACTGTTCCAATAGCCAAAGCACCTGCAGTATGTGAACTTGAAGGACCTATCATTATGGGCCCAATCACATCAAAACAACTTTTGTATTTAACAATCTTTTTTTCTTTAATAGATACTACATTCATGTTCATATAAACACCCCCATAATTTATTATTTTTAATTAAAGTTGAATCTAAGTTATTGGAATGACCAATTCAAAATAAAATTTGTTTGATAGCGCTTTCTTTATTAAGTTGAATAAACTTTCCTTCTGATTCACTACACTCCGTATAGTAATCATAGCAGTATGTCCAATTTTTAAAAATCACTGGCAAGTTCTTTAGAATTTTTAACCCAAACGAGGTTTGGTATTTTCTCTAGAGGTATTGATTTATGTCTCGACGCCCTCATTATAACTTGTATATTTATAAGTTTAATCTTTTTTTATTTTTAGAAAGATTGAATAGACAGAATTTTGAATAGGTAATAAATTACACTTAGTATGTAGCAATTGTGTCCTTTGTTTGAAGCTGTATTAGTTAGTAAAAAAGCAAAAATAACACAGAATTCCTTTCATAAACACATTGATTATATTGGAAAATGATTATAAAGATACTTCTAATGTCCTTAGTTAGGATATCTTATTTGGGACGGGAAACCTGTTGCAATAAATGATTAATGTAGATGGAAAGGAATACATGAATGAACCATAAAGTAATTTATGTATATTAATTAATGATTACTCATCAATATTTATTATCAGAAAAGAAGAACTTCTTTTGTAAATCTTTATATAAAGTAATACTATAAAAGATAAGTTCCAAATAACACTAGGGATCCCTAGTGGAATCTATTTTATACTGTTTTTATATGAAAAATCCTCTTCAAAATGCAAAAAAAAGGGCAATTTCAGCCCTTTTTTATTTATAAATCCTCTATATCATATTCAGTATATCCCTCATAATAGTAACTAATATCAATGCCTTTCATGAATACTTCACGGCTATTAATTTTATCTACTAGTGCATTTTTGAGTAAATACTTAATTTCAATATCTTTAATCGGGCTGCGTTCCATTGCCAGTAAATAGTCTTCTTTATCAATCCTATTCCAGTCAACCACCTGTTGAATTTCATTCTTAAAGATTAAATCTAACCATATTCTAGTCGCTCTACCGTTTCCTTCTCTAAAAGGATGGGCAATGTTCATTTCAACATACTTTTCAACGATTTCATCAAAGGTTGTTTGTGGCATAGTGTTTATATGTTCTAGTGAATGGCTTAGATACATAACAGGAGCAAATCGAAAGTTTCCCTTCGCTATGTTAACCTTTCGAATCTTTCCAGCAAAGAAATAAATATCTTCAAATAGATAATTATGAATGTCAGAAAGACCCTTAAATGTGCCAACTTCTATGTGGTTTATTTCTCCTGAATCATATAAATCTTTGGCTTTCATTTTTGATAGTCGTTCTTCCACTCGATTCAATTCCAACTGATTTTTGATACCTAATTTATTTTCTAGCACGGTCATTCTCCTCTTTTTCTGCCATTAATTCTTTTAGCATATCCAAATCTTCTTGTGTGGCTAAATTCTTGATGAAACTTCTAGCCATAGTTTTATAATTAAGGTACTTCGCTTGTACTGGATTACGTTTTTTATAGTTTTTTGTGGCTTCATTTTGCGCCTTGCTGTATGCCATTCTCTCCCTCACTTTCAAGTATATAAGCATATTATATATGACTTAGTAATATATTCAAGCGAAAGAAAAGCTAGTGCCGAAGCCCTAGTCTAACACTATACCAAATATATAATTTTAAATTTTATCATTTCATAATATTTATCTTTTTAGAATAATCTCTCATATTTAATCAAGATTTTTCACTCTCTGTAAAAAGTGATTTATGTTCTACTGGAGAAGAAAGCACTATTAAGGTTGTAGGCTTTCCATACTCTAAGCACAAATTAATATAGTCTTCAAGTGTATGTACTGATTCTGTCACTACCTTTGTTAGATAACTGTATAAACCGGCAATACGATGGCATTCGACTACATCTGGATGTTCCATTGCAAATTTTTTATATTTGTTGCAATCTCTTGGTTCCATTAAAACAAACGCGGTAATATGTTTTTTTAATTCTTTCGGATTAACAATCGTACGATAACTTATAATGACACCCTGTTCTTCTAGTCTTCTGACCCGCTCTGTAACAGAAGGGGAACTCAAACCTACCAGCTTTCCTATTTCAACCATACTTAAACGTGCATTTTCCTGAAGATGTGAAAGAATCTTTAAATCTGTTTGATCCATTAATGTATCTCTCCTTGATTAATTAAGAATACAATTAATAATTCTTAAATTTTTTAAGAAAATTATAATTAATACATAAATTATAGCATGTTATCTTTTTTTAAAACTTTATATAATTGATATCAATTAACGAAAGAGAGGCTGAATATCTTGACACAACAATCATTGAAACGTTCAATTACTTGGGTACAAGGGACTGCATTAACCATAGGAGCTGTGTTGGGTTGTGGAATTCTTATATTACCCTCAATTACTGCAAATAGCGCTGGACCAGCTTCGCTTTTATCTTGGGTTATCATGTCTATATTAGCTTTTCCCATTGTCGCAACTCTGGCGCGTCTTGCTAAAATGATTCCTAGCGCAGGAGGAATTACAGCTTATGTTCAAATGGCATTTAATGCAAATACGAGTGCCATCCTAGGGTGGATTATGTTAGGATCTATTCCTATTGGAGTACCTATTATCGCTTTAACAGGTGCCCAATATATTGGCTATGTTTTTCCAATAAGTAATGCAGGAGTTATTGGCATCTCGGCATTAATTTTAATTACTTCTTTACTCTTGCATATTAAAGGAATTGAGTTATCATCAAAAGTAAGTGTGTTTGTCATTTGTATAATTTCACTTCTAATAATTGTGGCTGTTGTCGTTTCTATCCCCTATGTAAAATTAAGTTCTTTTACACCTTTTGTACCAAACGGATGGTCTTCTGTTGGAGCTTCTTCTGTAATTATCTTTTTCTCATTTGTAGGATGGGAAATGATTACCCCATTAGCTGAAGAGTTTAAAAGACCTGCTAAAGATATTTCCATTAGTCTACTTTTAGGGGCAATTTGCATCTCAATTATGTACATTGCAATATCTTTTGTAACAATAGGGACTCACTCATATGGTGATAAGAACCAGATAGCTTCCCTTAGCATTCTAATATCAAAAGGATTAGGACCAATAGGTACATATATAACCACCATTTTAGCAATTTTCATTTCGTTTAGTGCTGTACATGCTAACATTGCAGGTTTTTCAAGAATGATTTACGCTCAGGCTAGAGAAGGACATTTCCCTTCCTTCTTTGCTAAATTACATTCTAAATTCCAAACTCCAACAAGGGTTTTACTAGTTTTAGTCGGAATTTTTAGTTGTATTTTAATTTTTTATGGTATAGCACGACCAAATTTAGAGATGCTTCTAAAAGGCCCTAGTGTAATTTTTATTACCTCGTATATTTTTACAATGCTAGCTGCTCTTAAGTTATTAAAAGTTCAAGATATAGGTTGGTGGATGGCCTTCCTATCGTTAGTTATATGTATTTTTGTATACTCATTTAGTGGTTGGGCGATTTTCTATCCAGTAATCTTATCATTCATAGGTGGGATCTATATACTTATGAATAAAAAGTCCAGCACTGTAATCAATCAACAATTAGATACACTTAATGAAAAATAGTTTCATAATCTCTATAAACTAATTCTACAAACTATATAATGTTATTAACACTATCAAGATTGGAATAGATATAAATTCTGCTAACTTATAATTAGTTCAAATTAACTTTATGAAATATGAATAATTATGTGTATTTAAGAAAAAATCAGGATAACTTTTTAAAATCATCCTGGTTTTTTCTGTATAAAATGAATTTCGTTATTTTTATTTATTTCCCTAATTTTATATATTTCTTCACAATAACTAAACAAACATATACATTGTTTAATTATGTAAAAAATACATAATTAAACACCCCTATATACTACATAAAATTCAAACCAGCATATCAGCAAAAGTAGATCCAACGTTGTTTTTACGCTTCATATGCTTTTCTAAATATATTTTAGTTGTTTGAATATTTTCATGGCCAAGTGTTTGCATTAAATGATATAAATCTGCATTACCTTGCTCTACTGCCATAATTGCAAAAGCATGACGGAATGTATGCGCCGTTACTGGATTTTCACGATACAGTAGAAACTCTAAGTTTGTCTTTTTTATCATATCTGTTACTTGATTCGATAATGTTTTAGAGTTATAAGTATTTCCTCTTTGATTTATAAATACCGGACTCTCATCCCCTTTATCCAATACCGTCTGGCATCCTCTTCTTAGCCTCATTTCACAAATACATTGATATAAATGTTCCGAAATAAAAAGTTCACGCACTTTATCCCCTTTTCCAGTGACTTTTAACCAGTACTTTCCGTCATAATGTAAATCTTTCACTCTCGCGGTGCACAATTCTTGAATTCTTGCACCAGTACTTGCTAGAGCCAGTAAAATTGTATAGTTTACTAAATGTCCTCTTTCTTTATAAAATCCTAAAATTTTCATAACCTCATCATAGGATAGGTCCCGATTTGGCCGATCCTGCTCATTCACATTTGCGCGCTGTAGTTCTTCATGAAGAGGCTTTTCAATATAAGAAAATACATGTAGATGTTTTAGAAAAGAACGAATGAGCACTGTTTTCTTTGCAAGTGTCGCGACTGCATACGTGTCACCATTCCTACCGTTCTCTACCCGTTTCAACCACGAATTGTATTTACGAATATGCCAAGGTTGCAATGTTTTCAATAAAGAGTCCTTTTGCTTTACCTCTTCCCCATCCAATTCAAATTCTTCTGCATGCTGCACCATGCACTGACAAAATGATAAGATTTCTGAGATATAGCTCTTTTTCGTATCCTCTTTTCTATTCTTCTTCTCATCCATATCTTTTTGTAAATGTACGAAATGATAAATGACTTCTATGTCACTTAAATACGTATATTTACCCTTTCCTTCTTTTTCTGCAACCTCCATCTTATCTTCCACCATATCTACATAACTGTTGTTATATAGATATGGAACGATATCTTTTATAATCTCTACATATGTATCCATATACTCACTTTGATTGTTTATAATAAATAAATTTTCTTTTACATTTTTTTTATTCATATTTCGAATTCACCTCTCCTATAGAAGATTATGAATATAATTCTCTTTATTACCTATAATTATTATTTTATTTTACTTCTATTAATTATACAAATGATAATTCATTTTCTTTCTGTAAGAACGCTATATTCTTCTCTATTTACCTATACTTATATTTTTTTATAATTTATTAGTAAATACATATTATTTACTAGTTAACTTCTTAACTTTCATAGTGATTTTATAATAAAAACAGCTATAAAAATTCATTAATATATAAAATGGATTAAAAATATTTTCAAACTATAAAAATGAATAAGATATTTAATAAAATCTATTTCTTATTTTAAATATAAATCAGATTCTGATATGATATATACATACCTAAAATATTAGTAAACGATAGTTATGGAGGTGTCCTTTCATGACACAAGATTTATTGTTCATTACAAAACCTACTGTAACGACAAAAGAAGCAGCCGACTTATTAGGAGTAACGGTACAAACAATTTTAAAAAAAGAAAAAGATGGATTAATAGAATGTGTATATAAAGATAACTGGAAGCAATTCGGTAGTAAGATTTTCTATTTAGAGGATATTGAACGTTTAAAAAATAAAAATGAGGTTAAAGGCCTTAGCACGAAAGAAGTAGCTGAAATCCTTAATGTTGCACCATCTACTATCTTTACGTACATTAAATCTGGAAAATTACCCGCAACAATGGTAGAAAAAAGAGGAAAACAAGTATATATTATTGATGAGGAAGATCTAGAGATTTTTATGCTTGATTATGAAAAAACTAAAACAAAAGAGCGAAAAACATTTATTACTAAGATTCAAGATGAAGATATATATTTATATCAATTATTAAAGCATCTGCATACCGGAAAAATCGCTAGGGTAATAGAGATTAATGGTGGAGACGGCAAGATTCTTACAGAGGACGAAGAAATTTTCCCTCTATCCACTTATAAGGAGCATGATTACTCCTTTGAACCTTTCCATAAAAAAGCGGTAATTACAAAACGAGGGTATTTATCTTTTTCATTTAAAAAACCTCAACTATTTAATTCTATCACTTATAATCTAATAAATTTATTTTATAAAGAGCTAGGTGTTAAAAATATGCGATTAAGTAATTCATCAGATACTATCAGATTAGAAATTAAACCTTTTGTACTACAAGTAGATCCATTGCAGTTTCAAGAGGAAATTAAATACTTACATTCTCATATGAAATCAGGTACGATCCTTCCACATGTAGAAGGAATTTACTTTAAAAGTAATGTAGAGCCATTAACTTTTCATGTGGATCATCAATTCAAACAAAAAGTAGTTCAGATGGCAGCCGGTGCTGGTATGGGACAAGAAGAATTCTTATTGCAAGCAGTAAAATCTTATATAAGAAATTTAGAAAAACATTAGATTTCTTATAAATCAGAAGAAGCGTAGAAAGTTTTAATTTCTACGCTTCTTAAATTATTCAATTTAATTATTCTATTCTGTGGGGTCGTCATGGTCCGCGACATTCTTGTTTCCTCATTTTGGCTCTTATTATCCAAATTGCCCACGCATTTTTATTCCCAATGGGTGCACCTGTTCTCTTTTCTGTGTATTATACTTCATACCTTACATTTTATCTTCTTGAGCTAATTGGATCTCTGTTTTAATTCATATCATCCAATATCTTCTATATAAATAGGAAGAAACTTGTTATAAATGCTGTTTATAGTACGTCCCTTTGAAAATCTTTTTATATAAATCCATAATAATACAAAAAATTATAACAATTTAGATTGAAGTGGAAAATTTAAGCGCAAAGTATATATTTATATTCCGTAAATAGATAATTCAAATAAAATAAAAACGAATTGATAATTAGCTGGATTCTTCTTTATTTATTTTTACTTGCTAGTCCATTTGGATATAATTGGATAATTAAACTCTCTTCCTTGCAATACATATATAATCCCCTTAAAAGGCCCAAAAACTAATAAAATAACTATGATTATATATAATGGTGCTGTCCACAATATCATTGACAAACTACTCTCATTCATATCGAAATTGAACATAGAAAACATTAAAATCCTTATTATAAAAGTATTCCAGATCAATACAATAATCCATGTGAATAGCTGATAAATACCTGTTTCAATAGCTACTATACGAAGTTCTTTAGATTTGAATATAAAATAAAAAATGAATGGTACAAAGAAAATTGTAATGCCTAAAAAAGTAAGAATCATGAAAGATACTAAAGTAATAGTATGCATCATTAATTTTAATTTTTTTTCTTGAGATAAGTTCAATTAAACGCCTCCTAGATATAGATTCGCTTTTCTTAAAGCTAAGGATATTATTTTTTACATAGCAATTGTGGATATAGCTTGTTTATAAATTAATTGTTGTTTTCCATTAACAATCATTAGAACAGTAAAACGGTCTAATCCAACAATTTGTCCTGGTATTCTAACTCCACTTTTTAAAACCAGAGTAATGTTATTTTTTTCTCTTTTTAATTGTTCATAGTTTTGTTCTTGTAAATCCCTCATTTTACCCATCCCCTTTTATTGTTAATATATATCTTACCACATTAGAATTGAAAAAATGCCTTGGTACATATTTCGCAAGAAGTCTATCCAAAACAAACAATGCATTATCCATTTAATGGATTAATTCAACATAAGATTTAAATGTATACTAATTTTTATTCTGTTGTGTTTTTTATTAATTAATGCGATACGTGAAATTTTAAATATTAGCTTAATTAGCATGGAGTCATCATATAAAAAAGAAAATTGTACATTTCGACAACATTGGGACGCAAATTAATTTGTTACTTGTACGTTAAGTTTCAAAATTAATTATTAAAACCAAGTTTTTAGTAGTGTATATACCCTATAATAAAAAAATCCCCTTCAATTAGCCCTTTTAAAGGAGATTTTTTTCTTTACTCGTTACTTATTTTCACCAATTTTTCTCCTTGTTCTAAAAGCGTGTCATAGTCATTGTTTTCTTTAATTTCTTTAATCTTATTTTCAATTGTAGACGTATTATTTATATTAAAGTACGCATTTAGTACTTGATAGGGTGTCTTCCCTTGTTTGGTTGCACTGTCTTCAATATCTTCTTTCCATGGAATATTGGCTCTGTCCATGCTTAATTCAAGAGCTGAGCCAGTCTCATATCTCATATTCCGCTCTAAAAACCTTGGAGATTCTGCCTGTCCATTAGCAATAAAGTTGAACGCCTCCATAAAAGTAACATGATATGGCTTCTCTTTCTTTGCAAGTACCATAAGATTTCCACCGGTTAAATTACTATAACGATACTCTAAGTATCGTGCTGAACCTTCTATTGCTTCAGTTTTTGTTTCTCCAATCAATTGTGGCCATTTTTTATAGCGATAGTTACGTACAATTGTCCAATCATATAATGCTTGATTAATATTTTCTGGGTTCGTATCAATCATTGCTTTATCTAATAACATAAATTCTAATCCCATTAGCGCGTAATTTTCTTTATTTATCGGATATTCGTGAATAGACTCTCCACCATTTGAATCATATGTCCAATCTTTTTGTTTATAAACATGAAAAGCTTCATGTAATAAAAAAGACGAAAAATCAAAATATAAATCTGGATTAGAAAACATTTTCGGATAATATTTAAAATAAAATACATCCATATCATTAATATTTATTGTCCCAAAGTTCCAAGGCATCCAGGTAGAAACCGTTCTAAAATCAAAACGAGTTAAGCGATAGACTTTAGGTAGATGCAAAGAATTTGGGATTTTTATTTCTTTTGCAAAAATACTATTTTCTAATCCTGTTACATTAACTGCATAAGCTTCTTGCCTAAAGGATCCCCCATCTTTATTACTATGTATTAGAACTAATGGCTTTTTTTCAAAATGATAATTTTCATTCCAAAGTTTATCATTCGATTCTTCGAAACTCTTATAAATAGTAGATAATTCTTTTAACATGTTTTGATCCGTTTCATTTAAAAACTTAAACTCTGTATGATATGTTTTATTTAAAATTATGCTTCCCAACATAATTCCTATAAATATCACCAATAAGATTAGTATTACTTTTAAAGATTTTTTCATTTTACACTCCTTTTCGATAATGATAATCCTTATTCTGAATAAGGTTTAAAAATTTCCGTTTTATTAATACTCTTTTGGTGCAGACCCAATTTTATTGCCATGGGATAGTGCCAGCGTTCCTATAAATAGGGATAAAGTAGTACCTATGTAGGAAAGATGCTACTTTATCTCTTCATATTCATTCATTATTTAATATAGTTTGTGGGTCATCCTCTCGCAAAGGCGGAATAAGAGATTTTGCCGAGGTACATGAGATTTATAGTCTGGAGGAAGTAATTTGGATACATATACATATCCCATTACAAAACATTATCATTTCAATGTTTCCAGTCATTTTCATAACCTTGACAATAAAGATTTTTCTATGGAATACGCTTCAAATGTGTGTATAATATAGGCTAATTTTCATTTTGGGTTACTTTTGAATTCTTAAATCGGTGGGTATGCAGCTATCTACCCTAAAAAAAGAACATTGGACATTTATTCACAAGCAACTTCCTAAACATTGTTCCTCATTGACTAACTTGTTTATGCTTTTTTTAATTTGCAACAGAACCAAAAATCCCCTCATATTACTTATTGTCTATTATTAGCCGGAGCATCTCCTGTATTCCCATCATGACTTGGTGGCGTTGTATTTCCTTGGTCACTACCATTGTTTGGTGGCGTTGTATTTCCTCGATCACTACCATTGTTTGGTGGCGTTGTATTTCCCTGGTCACTACCATTGTTTGGTGGCGTTGTATTTCCCTGGTCACTACCATTGTTTGGTGGCGTTGTATTTCCCTGGTCACTACCATTGTTTGGTGGCGTTGTATTTCCTCGATTACTACCATTGTTTGATGGCGTTGTATTTCCTCGATTACTACCATTGTTTGGTGGCGTTATATTTCCCTGGTCACTACCATTGTTTGATGGCGTTGTATTTCCTCGATCACTACCATTGTTTGGTGGCGTTGTATTTCCCTGGTCACCACCACTTTTTGGCTCACTTTGCTTTTTCTCTTCTGGTTTCTTTTGTTTTTCTTTTTGCTTATTTTCACTCGGCTGTTCAGTTGTATTTGCTGTTTTCGTATTTAGAGAAGAATCACGCTTCTCACCTTTAATACGTAATTCGCTACCTTCTTGAACCACACTGTTTGGCATTTTAAATTGCGACTTATCTGTAGCAAACTTACTCATCATTTCTTTAAAAATCAATTGAGCTATTTTCGCATTTTTACTACTAATATAATCATCTTTACTATCCTTTGTATATCCGGTCCATACTGCCATCGTATATTGTGATGTATAACCAGCAAACCAACTATCACGAGTTGCACTTTCTGGTAGATTATATTGTGCTATTTGTTCTAAAGAATAGTTTGTTGTACCTGTTTTACCCGCTATATCTAAAGAACCTATATTAGCTGTTGTACCTAATCCAGATGAAACAAAAGTACGAAGCATATCAGTAATCATATATGCTGTAGAATCCTTCATAACTCGTTTTGACTTTTGCTCAAAGCTTTTTGATTTACCATCTGAATAAATGACTTTTTTAACAAAATGTGGCCTCGTATACTTACCATCATTACCAAATGCCGCATAAGCACCTGCAATTTCAGTCGGTGACGCTTCATTTGTACCAATCGCTGTTGATTCGGTCGGTGCTACATTAAATGTAATACCTAGCTTTTCAGAGAAACCTTTTGATCTATTAATTCCTACTTCTTTTGCAGTTTTTATTGCCGGGATATTTCGGGAAGTCTTCAATGCATCACGCATTGTAATTAGTCCCAAATGCTTTCTATCAGCATTTCTAACTTCTTGTCCCGTTGAGTACTTATATGGAGAGTCATCAATTTGATGGTAAGTAGCCCATTTTAAATATTCAATTGCAGGAGCGTAATCAAAAATTGGTTTCATCGTTGAACCTGCTGAGCGATTTAATTCAATTGCAATATTATGTCCTTTAAAAACAGCTTTATTTTCACCACGCCCGCTACCAATTGCACGTACTTCTCCTGTTTTCGTATCCATAAATGTGAAAGCCCCTTGAAATTTCTCATTTGGATAATTAATAATGTCTTTATTTAAAAGTTTGTCCGCAAAACCCTGTGCCTTTGGATCTAATGTTGTATAAATTTCTAAACCGTCAGATCCGATATTAACATCTGGCAACTCTTTTTCAACTTCTTTCACAACCGCATCCATAAAAGCAGGATAGGGCATTTCTTTTTGTTCAGTTGCTTTCTTAAGTCCTTCTGTTACTGGAACTTTTGATGCTTCTTCCATTTCTTTTTTTGTAATATAACCATGTCGATTCATTAATTTAAGTACAACATTTCTTCTTTCTGTTGCTTTTTTGATATTTTGTTCTTTCGTTGGATCATAGTTATTAGGAGCTTTCATTAAACCAGCAAGCATTGCAACTTCTGGTAGTGTTAAATCTTTTAATTCCTTACCATAGTAATTTTGGACTGCTGTTGCGATTCCATATGAACGGTTACCTAAGTAAACTTTATTTAAATACATTTCTAAAATTTCATGTTTTGAATACTGTTGTTCTAGCTTATACGCTAAATATATTTCTTGCGCCTTTCTCTTTGACGTTTTTTCCATCGATAAGAAGTAATTCTTAATAACTTGCTGTGTAATCGTACTTCCACCTTGAGAGCCGTAATCCCCTTTTAGGCTGACTAAGGCTGCACGTGCAGTACCTTTATAGTCTACGCCACTGTGCTCGTAAAAACGTGCATCTTCTGTTGCTAAAAACGCATTTTCTACTAACTTAGGAATCTGATCATACATAATATTCGTTCGTTTTTCTTTTCCATATTCATATATCAATTTCCCATCTTTATCATAAATTTTTGAGGATAACGGATTAACAAGTTTTGCTTTCTCAAGTTTTGGAGCATCTTTAATCATAACGAAAAAGGTAGCAACCCCTGCGACTAACCCCACAATACCAAGTAATAAACAACTAACTAAAAACTTACGAAAAAATGATGTTTTACCTTTTGCTTTTTGTTTCTTAGCAGCAGGCTGTTTTTTCTTTTTAACTTGTCGTCGCTCCTCTCGAGAACGATAATTTTCTGACATGCTACTTTCTCCTGCCTTTCAATTCTCCTGTTGATTTGCTTAAAATTATTGAAGCCACTTTAAGAAATATATTCATATTTAAAAAGTGTACTAAATAGACAATTTAAGTAATAAATTTGTTCCACTTTAAGATGAGGAAGAAATTTGAGCTTATCTGATAACGAAACAGAAACGGTAATCGTGGCACAACTAAAAAAATGGATTTTCATAGAAAATCCATTTTTAGCTTGATGGGCATGTGGCGGGCCCCCATCGCTATCAAGCTAAGAAAAAGAAAAGCCCCCTAAAATGAAAAAATGCGTTATTCTTTCTGTAGAATCATAGGTGTATAATTAAAAGAATGTTTTAGACTGATTATCGCTAAATTATTGGGATTTCTCCATTCTTATTCTCCTGTTTTAATAAAATAAGGATTTAGACTGATGAATAGTTTTTATTTAGAGAAACGAGGTTTTATTAAAATAAAGTATTAGACTAGACAGCCAATTTATATAGAAAAAAGGATTCAGAAAGAATTAACTTTACAAATTGACGCTGTACACATTTTTGTATACATTCGTTAGAAGAATTAAGTTTCAATTGTTTCTAGATAATGGGTCTTTCGTCATTTTTGACTTTAGCTCAAAACCTGTTCTTTATTTACTTCCTAGTTAAACAGGTATTTCACTTTTCAAAAACGAATTATAATATTATTGAAATATAGATAAAAAATTAACATAATGAGGGTGAAAATATGAAAAAAGAATTATTGAAAAAAGCCTCCTATCTACATAAATCAGAACTAGAACAATTACATAAAGCTATATACGTCTCCGAGAATGCTCATGAAGGACAATTTCGAGTTTCAGGTGAGCCCTATATTACTCACACCCATTTGCAGTTACAGAGATTCTGCTAGATTGTAAAGCGGATATCATAACTTTAGTCGCAGCATTACTACATGATGTGGTAGAAGATACAGATTACACAATAGAGGATATACGTAGTACGTTTGGCGAAAAAGTGGCCGATATTGTCGAAGGATTAACTAAAGTTGATAAGAAACAAATTCCCAGTAAAGAAGAATATGAAGCAATAAATTTCAAGAAGTTATTGTTAGCTACACAAGCAGATATACGAGTAGCTATTATAAAAGTGATAGATCGTCTCCATAACATGAGAACTTTACAGGTGAAAGCTGTAAAAAAACAAGTTCCTTATGCTAATGAAACACTCAAAATTTTCTCTCCTATATGTAAAAGGTTAGGGTTATTAAACATTCAACACGAGTTAGAAGATTTAAGTTTTTTTCATCTCAATCATTCTAAATATGAGGGTATGAAAATACTCTTACAGAATTACGTTCGGCTATTAGAGGATATGTCTCAAACCATTATTCAAGACATAAATAACTTCCTAGAGCCATCTTTAATGTTTCAGGTGAGTTACGAAGTGAATCCTATTTATACAGCTTATTCTCGTCTTCAAGACATAGCAGCAATATCAAAAATAATTATTACGACCTCAAACAAATTAAATTGTTATAAAATGTTAGGAATTATACATCAACTATATAAACCAATTCCTCATCAATTTGAAGATAACATAGCAATTGAAAACGATGTATTAAACAAATACTTAAAGACCAAGGTGGAAGTCAATAACCATGAGGTAGTGATATGTATTCAAACAAAAATAAATCAAGAGATAAGAGATAAAGGTGTTTTCTATATTCTTACAAAAAGTATAACTGATACGGAGATGCAAGAAATCATTTATAAGTTGATGGACCAGTTTATTTTAACTAATGATTTAGTAACTCAAGACGCTCTCGAATTTTATGATTTAGTATCATTTGAATTATTTCAAGAAACCATAGTTGTATTTACACCTAAATTAGATCCCATTCATTTGCCACAAGGTGCTACGGTAATTGACTTTGCTTTTGCACTAAATCCTGAGATTGCTAAGCATATGTCGGGTGCTAAAATTAATGGGGTAAAGAAACCGATAACAACAAATGTTTCACATCTAGATATTGTGGAACTTTGGGTTACTGATAATAAGTGTAATGTGAGGCATGATTGGTTAAATTTTGCTAATAGCTCAAAAGCTCTACTTGAAATTAATAAAGAGTTACAAGGATAAACTTCTGATAACGGAATCTATGTTAGAAAAAGGTGTTTTCACGTATAGAAGACATCTTTTTTAACAGTCTAATACTTTTTTCTATAGTCTAAAACATTTTTTAAATAAGACAGTAGGAAAGGATGGCATTTTTTATGTCTGTTTCTGTGTCTGACGAATTACAACTATTTGCTCAAGAGATTCAAAGCTTTTTATCTCCAAATATCTTATGGAATCTTGCCAGAGATGTTGGTTTTGTACAACGAACCAGTAAGTACCAAGCAAAAAATTTAGTAGCTTTATGTGTATGGGTGAGCCAAAATGTAGCTATGACTTCTTTAACTCAGTTATCTAGCTGTTTAGAAGCATCAACAGAAGTACTCATCAGTCCTGAAGGACTGAATCAACGATTTAATAAGGCGGCCGTCCAACTTTTACAACACCTACTAGTCAAACTACTAAGCAAAAAATTGGCCGTATCTATGCCGATTTCTTCTCCATACACTTCTGTTTTCAAGCGTATTCGTATTTTAGATTCAACTGCATTTCAACTCCCGGATGTATTTTCATCGGTTTATCCAGGTGCAGGAGGCTGCAGCCATACAGCTGGGATAAAAATTCAACTTGAGTATGATTTGTTAAGTGGACAGTTCCTTCATATTCATACAGGTCCAGGTAAACAACATGATCGCACTTACGGCTCTTTGTGTGCCCCAACTGTGACAGCAAATGATTTATGTATCCGAGATTTAGGTTATTTTCATTTAAAAGACCTTCAATATATACAAGATAAAGAGGCCTACTATATCTCTCGTATCAAGTCGAACACACGTATGTATCAAAAAAATCCTAACCCTGATTTTTTTCAAGATGGAAGAATTAAGAAAGGTACAGAGTATATACAGATAGATATAGAGACGTTAATGAACTCCCTTCAACCAGGACAAACGTGTGAAATAGCTGATGCTTATGTAGGAATGAATGATAAAGTGCCAGCTCGTATAATTGTTCATCGATTAACAAAACAACAGCAACAAAAACGCTTACAAGATCAAGCTGTAAGAGAAACAAAGAAAGGAATGAAGTATTCTCCTCGTAGTAAACGACTCAGTGGTATCAATGTATATATGACAAACACCCCTACAGATATTGTCCCGATGGGACAGGTACATGACTGGTATTCTTTGCGTTGGCAAATCGAAATTTTATTTAAAACGTGGAAGTCATTCTTTCAAATTCATCATTGTAAAAAGATAAAACCAGAACGATTGGAATGCCATTTATATGGTCAATTGATTGCCATTCTACTCTTTTCTTCTATCATGTTTCAAATGCGCCATTTGCTCCTTATAAAGAAAAAACGAGAGCTTAGTGAGTATAAAGCCATATATATGATTAAAGACTATTTTCTTCTTCTATTCCAAACTATACAAAAAAACACCCAAGAGCTATCAAAGGTGTTACTTCGCCTATTCAATCTCCTACAGCAAAACGGGAGAAAATCTCATCGATATGAGAAGAAAACAGTCTTTGATATATTAGGTGTCGTTTACAATTGTACCATGTCTGATAATCAAGCCGCTTAATTCAAAAAAGTGAAACCCGTTAGGGTTTATTTCGTATGCAAATCTTTCAATCACCTACACTTGCCCTTTAGAAAAAGAAACAATCTCGCCTAAAATTGACTTTGCATAAGCTTAGCTTGATAGCGATGTGGCGCTACCCCTTATAACAAGAAACATAAAATGGACATTTTTTCCAACTTATGTTTCTTTTAGTTTACACTCACTTTATGCTTTCACTAAGTTAAGCTCTCTAATACTTTTCTAATGAGATTAAAATATTTCTTTTTACTGTTGCAGTTTCATCTAAAAAATCAATCATTAAATCTATCTAATACTCCTTTTTATAAATCCTTTACTTTTTCCAAAACTGTTCCAGTAGAATGACGATCATGGTACCCACGAGTAATCCATTACTTAAAACATATTGTAAGGAAGAAGGAATTCCGCTAAATGCGCTTTCCGGAAGAAACATTATTCCTAAACTGATTAATAATGTAATTCCTAATATAGTTAATCGGCGTTGATTTAATTCTTCACGTAAAATCGATTGAAATGAAATGCCTATTACTTGGACAAATGTTGCTAAAAGAGCAGCATTAGCAATAGAGCCTGGAAGCAAGGATATAAAGCTTACAATTGAGGGAATAAACGAAATTCCTGCTAATATAAGACTTGCTATACGGAATGAATTCACTTTTCTTTGTCCTGTTAGTTGAATAAATCCCGCTGATGCAGGTAATGGTACAATTCCAATTGTAGAGAATAACGATGAGATAATATGTGATATACCTCCGACCCATATACCACGGTTGAGTGTTTGCTTTTCATTTTCTTTAGATAAGGGAGCTACTTGTTTTACAGCTGAAATAGCCGCAATTGTATTTGCAACTAAAAGAAATGTAAATAAAGTTGCAGTTAGGGTCATTCCAATATCGAATCTAGGTGTCCCCCAAGCGAATATCTGTGGTAACTTAACTAGCTGTGTGTGTGAAGGCATATGAGATGATTTTCCTAAAACAGCATACAAAAGCCAACCAAATGAGATTCCAAGTAACACAGCGTAACTTTTCATCCATCCTTTCCCTTTAATTGATAAGTAAGTAATAAGGGCAAAAACAAAGAGTGCAATAGTTGCTGTTGGATAGTCAGGATGAGTTGCAGATCCTTGTAATCCCATCATTCCTTTTAGTAACACACCACTAAGCTGAAGTGCTAAGGTTAAAAGAAAAGTTCCTGTAACTAAAGGGGTAAATAAACGTAAGATTCGATGAACAAGCCCTGTTATACCAAGAACGAAGAGTAATATACCTGCAATAATTAATCCACCTTCTAAAAGTTGCAACACGTCTTTTGCACTTTGTCCCTGATGCATAGCGACTTGTCCTAGTATGACAAATATACTTATCCATGAACCCGCTGGACCATCCGCAATGGGATAGTTATGTCCAAACAAAGCTTGTATAAATGAACTTACTCCCACGACTAAAAAAGTGCGCTGCATTAATGTTGAAATATCTTCTATTGATAAATGGAATATACCGCCAATAATGATAGGTAATGCAATTGCATTTGCTAATAAAAAAACAAACCACTGTAGAATATTAAAGCTTGTATTAAAGTATTTTTTATTCATATTATTCTCCTTTACCGAAAAAGAATCTCATAGTAAAAATCCATCCTTTCTATACAGTTAAATTAAAAAGGATGGATTTTGTAACTCTATAAAATCATTTTAATTATATAGATAGATTTTTGATTAATTACCATGTACGGAACGGTAAGAATTTCCCGTTAAGTGTAATAACGATACGAGGATCGCCACCTTTTGGATCTTCTTGTGTATCTACACCTAGATTGAAGTTAATTGCACTCATTACACCTTCACCGGCTTTTTCTAAGATTAATTCTCTAAGAGTTGGTGCGTATTGTAACATCATTTCATATAATCGATATAAGATTGGGTCAGTAGGAGGCATTTGCATTACTTGACCTCTAAGTGGAACTACTGTTAATGCCTGAACTACTTCTTCATCTAATTCCAATAGCTTACCGATTTTTTCTGCTTCCGGACGTGTCATTGTAGCTTGTCCTAATAATGCTGTTACAACCCAAGTCTCAGAGTTTTCACTTACTTTTGAAATTTCTTCCCATGTTAAGCCTTTTGCGATTTTTGCTTCCATAATTTTTTGCGTGACTTCTTGTCTATTCATATCTAATAACTTCCCTTCATTTAAGTAATAATTAATTTTTCATACCACTTAATGTTTTATATCCATCAACTACTAAATCTAATTTACCTGTGTGAGGATCAATAACTAAACCATGTACAGGAACATCTTTTGGAATAAGTGGATGATTTCTTACTAAATCAACATTAGCTTGAGTTGAATCGCAGACATCATCGAATCCAAATAACCATTTTTCAAGGTCAACACCAGCATATTCAATAGCTGATAGAATTTCTGGTGAAGCTACTCCACGGTCTAATATCTTTTGAATTGTTCCTTTTGGATTAGTTTGACCCGCCCCACATCTATGGTGTCCGATAAGAAAGATTTCATCTGCATTTAGATCATATACTGATGCTACAACACTTTGCATAACACTATCGAAAGGAGAAGCAATCTTACCACCTGCATTTCTGATAACTTTTGCATCTCCATCGTGTATATCTAAAGCTTTTGGAAGTAGCTCAATTAAACGAGCATCCATGCAAGAAACAACAACCATACGTTTCTTAGGCATTTTTTTTGCTTCACTGGGGGCGTATTCCTTATTTTCTACAAATTTTTCATTGAACGATAAAATATCTTGTAATAACATATTTGTAACCTCCTTTAAATCTAGATGTATTTTTTTGTTGCGTCCTCTGTGTTATAAGTAAATATAACTGATAAACAATGCGATGTAAGAGGATAAACTTAGTATAGTGAATTGTATCGATAAGCTGAATAAGTTGGCGAAACACTTTCTGCTTTTCTACTTTCACGGTGAAAGGATTGGTTTATATTATTGATCAAACAGATTTTGAGATACTGAAATTATTAGGAGAAAACTCAAGAATACAATGGAAAGAATTAGGCCGAAAAATACATATGACGGGGCAGGCTGTAGGAAATCGAATCAGGAGATTAGAGGATTTAGGGATTATTGAACAATATACAATCGCAATAAACCGAATCAAACTAGGACAAACAGTGACTGCATTTGTTACTTTGTTTGTAACATCAGCTAATCATCAAGAGTTTATGAATTTCTTTCAAAAAGAAGAAGAAATTTCTGAGGTACATCGTATAAGTGGTGAAGGATGTTATTTATTAAAAACACATTTTGCTTCTAATGAAGAATTGGATAACTTTCTAGGGAGACTATTAAAGTATGGGAATTATCGTGTTAACCTATCAATAGGAACGTTAAAATAAAGTCTCTTTTCTTCGGAGGGGATACGTTATTTTCTAATCCCTATTCGTATAGAGATTAGAAAATCGTTTAATTTTTATCTTAAATAGTCAGAGCCTTACTACAATTTGTGTGTAGTAAGGCTTTTTAAAGTTGTTTAAAAAATGGGAGTCATTCTATTCAACAATCGTGCTGAATTGTTGGGGGGAAATATGTTACTTTGAAGTTAAGTCATCCTTTGTTTTCTCTAAAGTAAACACATTCGTTTTTCAAGAAACATCTTGTACAACTAAATTCTGTTTTTGTAGATAAACAGCTTTATCTGACTGTTTGGCTACGTCTTGTGAATGAGTTACTACAATAATACATTTATTTTCTTTATGTGCTAACTCTCTAAACAACTCAATAACTTCCATGGACGTTTCTTGATCTAAGTTTCCAGTCGGTTCATCTGCAATTAACAAATCTACATTACAAGATAATGCACGAGCGATTGCGACACGTTGTTGTTGCCCACCGCTAAGCTGTAACACATTTCTTTTTGCTTCTATTTCTGTCAATCCTACTTTTTTTAGTAGCTCCAATGCTCTTATCTTTTTGTCTTTTACATCGACTCCTGTTATTTCCATTGCTGTTATAACATTTTGAAGTGCGGTCATATACGTAATGAGATTATAAGATTGAAAGATAATTGATACATACTGATTTCGATAGTAGTCGAGACCAATTTTACGTATATCCGTTCCTTTATATAAGACATATCCACTTTTTGGAACGTCTAATCCACTGGCTAAACTAAGAGTTGTTGTTTTTCCTGAACCAGATGGCCCTAAGATAGTATAAAAACTTCCGGTTTGAAAAGAAAAATTTACATTTTGTAAGATTGTAGTTCTCTTATTATTACTTTCATAATGATAATTGATATTTTTAAACTGTAAAATTGTCTCCATATAAATTCTCCTTATTCGTCTTTTAATAAAATCTGTTTTGGATTTAAACGAAGAATGGATAATGCCGGAAGAATCGTTCCTAGCATAGCGATTCCTAATCCAATCCCCCCTACTTTTCCTAAATCTTCAGTTGAAATACTTACATCGATATTATCAACCGGGTCTACGTCTGCAACAGGGTTACCACTTAATTTTGCTATAGGATCTTCCGGTTTATCCTCATTCTTTGCTATTTCACTAGATAACAGATTATCACCCACCTTTTGAGAAACTTTCTCACCTGTTGCTAAAGATAAGCCAAAAGCTAATACAGCAATACATAATACCTCAACTAGTAATTGACCCATTAACTTCCACTTCTTCTCGCCTATAGATAACAAAATTCCCATTTCTTTTCTACGTTCCTTAATAGAGAGCATAATTATTAATCCTAAAATCGTTGCACCTGCAATAGACACTATAATTACAATCGTTTTGGAAAAAGATGCAACATTCTCGATTGGACCAATCATCTGTTTATAAACGTTATCTTGTGCATCTAATTCATAGTACGCTGGTAACCCCAATTTTTTTGCTTCTTCTTTAAATGCATCAATATCCTTAGGATCCTTTAATGAATAGATTGCATTTTCCAGTGAATTCATAACAGAATACGGTACATATATTTGATTAGCAGGCTCTAATAAAGCAAAAGATTGTCCTCCAAAAGATGGAGCCTCTTCTTCAGACTCATATATACCTATAATTTCCAAATCTTTCGTGGTAAGTTCCTGATCCATTACTTCACCTATCTGTAATTTATCACCCACTTTTAAATTGTTTTTTTCAGCTAGTTTTTTTTCAATCATAGCAACTTTTTTTCCTACTATTTTTGACGTAATTCCCTCTCCTTCAACAAGTTTTAATTTTTTGTCTTGAGCAGCTTCTAATAAAGAAAAGTCTCTAACACCCTGTAAAGTGAAATTTAAATTATTATTTGGACCAAATGATTGAGCTCCTCCAGATGGTTCGACATTATGAAGCCCTTTCAGCTCAGCAATAGCACTTTTTAGATAATTATAGTGATCTAAATACTTAGAGTTCTTTAATTTATTAGCTTCTTTTTTTTCGATACTTGGTACCTTTCTTGCTTCATTAGCATTTTGATTACTGTTTTGTTCTTCCAAATACTTATTTATATCAATTCTTAAGTTGATATTAGCTCCTAATTGTTGTCTAGCCAAATCTGTTGCTTTACTGGATGCACTTTGAATCGTAAAACCAGCGAATACCAAATTAGTAACAACTAGAAAAATAGCAAGTAATATAAGTGACTTTCCCTTTCTTGATTGTAAACTCAAAAATGATCGTTTGATAAAATTCATGTTTTCTAACCTCCTTGATGCCATAGTAAAGTATCCATCTGGAGTTTAAATGTAGATTGTCTAGAGATATGTGGAGTTTATATGAGGTTCTGGTGCAAAAACTTCTGGATAATTGCAAGTAATCTTTTTAATTTGGACATATAAACTGTGATTTAGACCATAACCTTGCCACTTTGGAAAATTTATGCTTACAACGATAAAATTTTAAATCCATCATAAAATCGCTTAAAATTATAAAGGCATTAAAAATAAAGTTTCACCAAAAACACTTAATATAACTTAATTATAGGAGTGTTATCACACAATATAACTTAAACTAGATTGCATAATAACTTATTTTAACTTAATATATTCTTATGGAGGTTACTTATGAATCAAGAAGAACGATTGATACGAGTCTTTAATTATTTAGAAACAAATAAAACTATGAATATAAAAAAAATGTGTGAAATGTTTCATATCTCAAGAGATACTGCAAGAAGAGATATAGTAAAACTTTCAAAAAACAAAGCAATAGTTAGAACTTATGGCGGAGTGGCTTTAGCTACTTTTCATAAGAAAATTGATACTTATCAAGTGCGGTCACAGACTGCATTAGAAACGAAAAAATTGATTGGAATGAAAGCTGCAAATATAATTGCAAACAATGACATGATTTATTTAGACGTTTCAACAACTGTCAACTTTGTAGCGCAACATTTACAATCAAAGAACGTAACTATAGTGACGAACTCTATTGATACTGCTTATATGTTAGCTCAATCTGAAGATACGACTATTCACCTTTTAGGAGGAACTTTAAATAAGGTTTCTCGACATACTACGGGGACTTCGACCACTGAAAAACTCAAAGATTATCACTTTGACAAGGTAGTCATTGGAACCGCAGGTATTACAGAAGACGGGATATACTATGGTTTTGAAGAAGATATTTATTTCAAGCGTGAATTAATAAAGCATACTGATCAAGTTATTTTAGTGGCAGATCACACTAAATGGAATCAGCGACGAAATTATAAGGGTTTAACGCTTGAATCTATAGACACATTCATTACAAATCAAGTTATGTCTAATGATTTATATAACACTTTGAAAGAAAACGGTATTGAAGTAGTTATTGCAAGTGAAGATTAAAAAATCGGGAGGATTTATTTTGATTACATCTCTTATTTTTGACGTAGACGGCACAATTTTAGACACAGAAAAAGCAATACTAAAATCCTTACAAAAAGTTTTAAAAGAAGAACTAAAGGAAGATTATGCGTTACAGGATTTAAGATTTGCATTAGGGATTCCTGGAAAAGAAACCTTAAAAAAATTAAATGTTAAAAATATAGACGTTGTTCATCCGAAATGGGCCAAATCTGTACTAGATTTTTCTCATGAAGTCTCCGTGTTTGAAGAGTTAGAAAAAATTATTAAAGAGTTATCTTTTAGTAAACTAAAGCTTGGTATTGTTACATCAAAAACTAAGCAAGAATTAATAGATGAGTTCGAGCCATTTAATCTAAGCGGTCATTTTGAACGTATAATTTGTGCGTGTGATACGGATAAACACAAACCACACCCTGAACCATTATTAGCTTGTTTGAAACAATTAGATGTTCCTAATAATGAGTCAGTATACATCGGAGACTCTATATACGATATGCAATGTGCGAAAAGTGCTGGTGTTAAATTCGCACTCGCTTTATGGGGTTCAAAGACAAAAGAAGGTTTTGAAAAGGCTGATTATGTATTAAATTCCCCAAAAGATATTTTGGATTTAATTTAATCAAGTTTCTTACTAATAAAGACATTAAGTTACTCACTAAAACGTCGATTTCTTAACGTACAGGAAATCGACTTTTTATTTATAGGATTAGCGAAAGAAATTCGGTTATTGTTGGTGCTATCTTTCAATGAAGGCTTTATTGATATTCTAGTTTTTTTAGCTAAGAACACGTTAACTCTAGTTGTCTTTATGGTTTATATTAAAATTCCGGCAAGTTTATGGGTTAATAATTAACTTACGGCTAATTAATAGATAAAATGATAATCAAAGTATTAGCTTGATAGGAATAGGGTAACATCACTTGCCTATCAACTTAATATTTTAAACACCCCCATAACAACAAAGTTTTTCTCTCTACAGTTATTTATGTAAACGCCATTGACTAATTTGTTTATAGACAATGCCATTTAACCAAAATAAAAAGGCCTAGATTGATCATATTTTAAGATTGATTTCCATAGTTGAAAGTAAACCTCATTTACAAATTCATTTGTTTCATAACCATTTTTAACTATAGCAAATACGGTGTCATATATTCACTGAATTGTTAAATCAAATATATATTCAAAATCTTCTTCGTCACCGGATAACAGACGGTCTATCCAGTTGCTTATGTTGTCATTACTAGCCAAACAGGCAACCTCCTTAAAATTGATTTCACTATATATATTGGACAGTAATCATGATAAAGTTCCAAGTTTGATAAAAAATATATATTTATCATCTCTTTAGAAATATATAGATTACGTTAAGCAATTAGGCTGGTGTAAATTCCACAAAATCCAATGTTTCCCATTTAAATATGATAGAATAGAAAGATATCTAAAGAGGAGGAAAAACTACTGAACTCAAACACAAAACAGTTTATTTATGATATCCAGAAAAGAAAGAACAATTATATGGAAGATGTATTAACTGCAATACAACACCCTAAAAAAGAGCAATCTGTACAGGTCATTCAAAATATAGTAGAGAAGATGGATATGATGATTAGTTTAGTTACTACCTACATGACTATTGAAACAGAATCTATGAAAGAATTAAAAGAACTTCAGGAAGAAATTATCCATGCTCAAGCTTATATTCAAAAACGAAAATTTGAAGAAACACAGAGATAAAACCCTGTGTTTTTATCCAGCAGTCTATGACGCCAATCTTTTATGAATCAAACTAGATGTAATTTGATTCTCAATTTAACTCGCGTTATGGAGTTTTGAGAATCCCTTAGCGTATAAAAACGTTAAAATGTGCGTGCTCCCCCTTTGTAACCTTAAAATTCATTCCAGCAATTCCTTACAACGTATATTTATATATGCAAACTCTAATTACAGACAAAGGGAGAAGAATGTTTATTATTCTCCTCCCTCGGTCTATTAACAATACTTGATTATAGCTCTGTAACCTTTTTTATTCATCACGTATTATTCTACGAATAGTTTAAGGTATAAGTACTCCTTATTTGATATTTAGTGCTGATTCACTGAAAACATATATTCTTTGTATGTTTTTCGTGTGGATAAAATAAGCCCCATCATTAACATGTTCGAAAATAAAGAGCTTCCTCCATATGATAAAAATGGAAGTGCAATACCTTTGACAGGCATTAATCCAACAATCATACCGATATTTTGAAAAAATTGTAACATTAGAACGCCTACAATTCCTGCACATAGTAAGGTGCCGAATAAATTATCTGCGGAATTACCAATTATAAGTATTCGGGAAAGCATTAAGAAGAATATACATATTATAAAAGTGGCAACTATAAAACCGCCTTCTTCGGCAATTGTGGCAAAAATGAAATCAGTATGTTTTTCTGGAATATAAACATTTCCAGAACCGAGGCCTTTTCCTTCTATCCCCCCACTACCAACAGCTAAAATTGATTGTTGAGTTTGATATCCCTGATCTGTATGCTGAAATGGATCTAACCAGCCTAAAATTCGCGATTGTTGATGGGGCTTTAATAAAGTAACTAACTTATTGAAGAAAATATCTGGATATTTTACGTATATAAATATTAAAGCAGACAATACAGTCATCGGAATTCCTGCACATAGTACGATTAACTTTTTTTGGATTCCTGACATAAATATAATACATGCAATGGCTGCTATATATAGGAACACCATTCCCGTATCGGGTTGACTATATACAAGTAACGCAGGTGGAATAGTTATCAAACATATTTTACCAATCAAAAGTAAATCAGTTTGAAATGTCCGTGCCATATACTGTGCATTATGTTTTACGACTAAACTTGCGGCCAGAAGAATTAAGGCAAGCTTAAAAAATTCAGCTGGTTGAATAGCACCAATAATTGGAAATCTAAACCATCTTTTTGCCCCTAATATTTCAGGTGTAAAACTTGACACTGGTAATACCTTTAAAATGATAATTGAGATGAACCCCACAATATAAATCGGCCAAGCTAATTTTTGTAATTGATCTAAATCGATATTGGCAACAATTAATAATAGAACAAAACCTATGGCGTAATTTACTATTTGTTTCATAGCAAAATTTTGGTTACCATATTGCCCGGTTTGCTGACTGCTGTATATTGCAACAATACTGGTGATACATAATATGAATAAAATGAATATTAGTTTCTTATCTAATTTTTTTAAAAAAACTATTTTCCCCACCATTTCAACCCCCTAGACATTGTGGTATTTACTTCTTATAGGAACTATCCTGTTTTTTATGTGTACATTAACATTTATTAATATAATTTTACAATAATAAGGAGATATTGAACATTCTCAAATTTATCCATACTGATGAGGCTACTTTAAAAGGTGACTGATTAGTGTGGATAAGGAAAGTTTATTTAAATGGAGACATTATGAGCCTAATATTATTTTGTTGAACGTGAAATGGTACCTACGGTAAAACCTAAATTCTCGTGACTTGGTGGAGTGCTTTTTAAGTCCTGTCTACTTTGCATGAGTCACTCCAAACTCATCTGAACCAGGCATGTAGTCAGACCATTTTTAGAATACGGGTATCACTATGACCTGGTTTAATAAATACCTCACACGAATCTTAAAATTCTTACATTATAATTTTTCTGAATTACTCTTTGAATTTTTTCGGAGAAGTTCTTCAATAAGCTTTGCTTTTTCATTCACCCTTGTTGCATATGTGAAATCACCATAACAATATGGATACCTAAAATTTTTTTTATTTCCACCACAAGTGTACATCTCTGGATTTTGATCAACTTTCATCTTAGAAAAATTTTTGGCCGAATCTTCCGAGTGTTGTTTAACTTCTTGACTAGCAATAAAATCAATATACCCTGGTCCCATATTATAGCTTTGAATAATTGTCTCCATGCTAACATCTTTTTCCGTTCCATATTTGTACATTTGAGCAAAGTGTTTGACCCCTTGTTCAATGCTCAAGCTTGTCTCTTGAATTTCATTTGGCTTTAATCCCAGTGATTCAGAAGACTGCATAGGGTCGTTTCCCCCACCTCTACTCTCTTGGTACATAATTCCTAATAAAACTGCTGTTTTACCTTCTAAATTATATTTTTCTAATTCTCTTTTCACGGTTAGCTCATATTGCAATAAACGTTGTTCGGTAGCAATCGCTTTATTTCTTTGAATATTGGTTTTATGCTTAACATAAAATATTACAGACATGGTTCCTAAACCTAAAATACTAATAAAGAATAATATAATAAATCGTTTTTTAATCGTATGCTTCATACATTACTCCTCCTCCTATAAAAAATCCGTACCTCTTTGGACTCAAAATTATTTTTTTAGGTGTAAAGTTTAATATAGGAATTTAAAGAAAAAACAACCGCCTGAATTGGAGGTTTTTTCAAAGCGGGTTATTCTTTGAATCGTTTCCGTACCCCTACAAATGTCACACTTTTTTTTGAACTTTGCTGTTCTTTGTTTTGCTCAATTGATACATTTCTTTTCAATTAAATGATACGATACTATAGAACAAAGTATTGTCATTGTAATACATAAGATAAGAAGGAAAAGGATAGGTATTTTTGTATACAAAAGTTTAAATAGTACCATCATGATTGGAAAATGACATAAATAGATACTATATGAAATTTCTCCTAAGTATACAAATACACTCTTATTTAAAATTTCTTTTACCTTTAGATTATTCATGGCCATTATAATCAGTATACTAACGCCAATTACGACACCCCAATCCTTTAATAGGAAAGCCGTATCACTACGAGAAATCAGCAAAATTCCAGTAGAGTATACATATAGAAAGATTCCTAGTGTGATAAGAAGATTTCTTTTTAAATTTTTCATATTTCTATATAAATGGGTAAGTTTTTCCTGATGCTTAAAAAGTAACATTCCGACCATAAACATAGATGTGAAATGCAGTGTATCGGCATAACCATTATAAAATCCCTCAGCTTTCCCAATATGCAACATATTAAGGAAAATACCAATTAAAGAAAAGCTCATAGCAAACAGTATCGTTTTCTTCCAACTCTGTTTATAAAACAGAAGGAATAACAAGGGAAACACGATAAAGATGCGCATTTCTTGAGCTAATAACAAAAATGTCCGATTACCACTGTAATAGCTGCTAATCCCCGTATAGAATCTAACTCTTTTATTCTCTTACTCATAAAGTCTTCTCCTTGTAAATTGTAGATTTTACTGTTAATAAAGGCCACTATACTAGTGTAGTGGGAGAATTGTACATATATACGTATAGGATAGAAGGAAGTATTAAAATAAAAAGTAGGGTAAACTTTAAATTTTTGAACTCTTTTTTTTAGGTAATCTAACTTTAAATATTGTTCTTATCACATTACTTTTAGCAGAAATCACTCCATTATTACTGTTCGACTATATTTTTAGGATTACAATTAATAGACAATCTAAGTAATAAATTTGTTCCACAGTTACCAAAAATTAAACCATTGTGCCCCAATTGAATATCAAAACACACTAATAACTTAGTCTTTTTCTTTTTGTCTACTAAAAAGGGGTAAGACCCCCTCACAATCAAGCCAAGAAAAGCAAATACACAAAACAAGAAAATTTGCATCTCCAAATTATGTTATCATTAAACAAAAATGTCCAAATATAACTGTTATAGCCGCTAGTCCTCATTTGATTCTAATTCGTTTATTCTCTTACTCATAAGGTGTTCTCCTTGTAAATTATAGCTTTTGTTATTAATATAGATGACTATACTAGTGTAGTGAGTGAAGTAAATATATTTTTGTTTACTTTTCTTTAAACTTCCGATATAAACACTACAGAAAATTGTGGATCTTTTAAAAGCATTTTTCATATTTATGCATAAATTATAGAATAAATATAGAAAGAAAAAAGAAATTTTATCTAAAAATTTTTTAAAGATTTTATTAAATTTATTGACTCATATAAACATATTTACGTATTTTAAAAGTTATTTTGCCGTTAATAAAAATCACCATACTAGCGCAGTTGGAGAATTGTACATATTGTGCTTATGTTTCGTTACATTCCTGATATAAACAGTACATAGTCAATCTGTGTATCTTTTGAAGAAAATTTTCGTATTTAATTAAGCATAAATTATAAAATAATAATCGTTAAAAATTTGTATTGTCTTTTAGAAAGCACTTTAAAACTGTTTTCTAAACCCTTGTTATAGTCTGTCTGACTCATATTAAACTTATAAATAGACTTGTTAGTAACTTTTCATGCTAATTATTCCTTTCTTCATGCTGTAATACTTAATAGAAAACCTAAGTAATAAGGTTGTTCCACATTTACAAAAAAAATAATTAACTATAAGATGAAATAGGCTACATAAGGGAGGGTTATATGTTACATACAAAAAGATGGAGATTTTTTGCGGTTCTTTCCATTGTAGGTTTGATTTTACTAATTTTATTAAAAATCAACTTCATTTCAATTACTATCGCAACTTCTTCAGCTGAAAGAGGAAAGATTTTTGATCAAAATGGTGTAATACTAGCTACAAATAAGAAAGTTAAGTCTCTATATTGCACTTCTAATGATGAAAAGCTATCGAAACAAGATACATCAAACACATTAGCTTTTTTCAATCAATTTTCAAAAGTATTTCAACATGACATTTCGGCAGAGGACATAAAATCACAATTACAGCAATCTTGTAAAAAGCAAACTATGAATGATATACCGTTATACTCTGATATAACTGAGAATGAACTTACATTCATAAACAAAAACAAACCCAATAATGTAATAATTAAAGATGAATGGATTCGATATTATCCTAAACACGAAATTGGTTCACAGGTAGTTGGGTATGTAGAAAATGACCTTAATTCAAAGCATATGCTTGTTGGAAAAAGTGGGATTGAGCTGCAATATGAAAATGATTTAAAAGGAAAATCAGGAAAAACTCTTATTTTTAAGATTGGTAATAAAAACTTCTTCTGGAACATTCAAAACGTACAAAAAGGAAAAGATGTCCGGCTAACCCTAGACTCTAAATTGCAGCAAAAAGCAGAAGAAGCATTAAGATCGCAAATTAAGAAAACACCTGATGCTAAAGCTGGTTATGTTGTAGTCACCGATGTAAAAACTGGCGCAATTTTAACTATGGCCAACTCGGCAGTATTTAATCCAAATACACATGTATCATCTAAAAATGAAAACTTTAAATCACTTTCGCAAAATAAAGCAATTCGAAAATTAAAGTATGGTGAATCTTATGTAAATATGGCTTCGACTATAAAACCACTCACTATTTTGATTGGATTAAACGAAAAGCTTTTTCAACCTGAAGATACTTATTTAGATAAAGGGACTTTTCAGTATGATAATCAAAATAACATTACGAATGCACCTGGAACGCCAACAGGTGAGATTACACCTAGACAAGCTATCATTAATTCATCTAACACATTTATGACAGCAAAAGTAGCTCTGCCCTTATTTAATCAAAATAATGGAAATATAGAAAAAGTGGCACATATATGGACAGATTATTTAATGCAATTTGGCCTGCGTTCTAAAACCGGGATTGATTTGCCCTTTGAAGAAGACGGACAATATGAATTGCATCCATCTAATAAATTTGAAAATGGGATTTCTGCTTTATTAAATGCCTCTTGGGGAGGAAATGAAGTGCATACTCCTCTTCAACTCGCTCAATATGCAGCAACTTTGGCAAGTAAAGGTGATAAATACAAACCTCAAATTGTAGGTGCTACTATTGGTCAAGACGGTAAGGAAACAAAAAAGTTTAAACCAATTTTAGAAAGTTCAAACCGTTATCCTATGGAATTTTGGCGTGTCGTACAAGGTGGAATGAGTCAAAATATAGAAGAGATTAAAAATTTACCTTTTCATGTCGCAGGTAAAACGGGTAGTACAGGTTCCCCCAATGAGCAAGAAAGAATGATAAATCATTCTCTTTTCATTGCTTATGCTCCTACTGAAGATCCACAAATTGCCGTTTCTGTCGTTATTCCTGGTAGTAATTCAGAAAAGAACATTGCCGCTCTCGTTACATCAGAAATTTTAGAGTACTGGAATACTCTTCAAAAAGAGAATAAAAACAAAGAGGAAGGTTCATAAAAGTGAACCTTCCTCTTTTACCATATAGAATCTATATTTATTATTTTCCATATACCTTCATTATTCTTTTCGAACATAAATGAATATTTAATATCAGTTAAAACGTACTTTTTTTGTACATATCCAGTAGTATCACCGTTAATAGTCGATATTTTTATATATCTATCATTTTGCACTTTTTCCGGGATCCAAGCTTTTACCATTTCATTAGATACTTCATATAAAACTTTTGATTCTCGTTTTGGTTCAGCTAAAATTTTCGTTTTGTTTCCAGTAACAGTTGCATGTATATAGTGTTCTTGCTTTGATTGATTACTTTCTGTCATTCCACTTGGCACTTTGTAAACTTTCTTCTTATCATTTACAAATTCTCCCCCCATTGCAAGGGCAACTTGCAACTCATGAAAAATATCTTCATCAAACTTCAATTCATCCTTCTTATAACTCTTCCCTTTAAATAGAACTTCATCATTTAACGCTTTATACAGGTCATTTTCATTTTTTGAATTTGTGCTTTGATATAAATCATTCATAAATTGTTTTAATGATGGATCTTGAGCAGATTCATCTTTTGTTTTAGGGTTAATTTGAGTACTACTTTCTACCGGTGATTTATTATCATCCGGCCAAGGTTGTTGAACAATAAAAAATAACATTGTACAAACCAACACAACTACAACAGGCAATACTTTTTTACGAAATGGTCTCTTATTTGCTACAGAATCCACTTCACTATTTTGATATACCGATTGCTTTATTTTATAAATAAATTCTTCTTCATCTTTCCGATGCTCCATTGGGCCTTTTTTCAATTTACTATACCAGTCAGGATTTTTTTTACTGTTCATCACTACTACCCTCCCCTATTAGTTTTGAAACTTTACTTCTTGCTCGGCTTAATCTAGATTTGACTGTTCCAATTGATACTCCTAATGTTTCAGCCATTTCTTCATATGATAATTCATATTTTGCGTCCAATATAATTATTTCACGGTGCTTTTTAGGTAGTTTTAATACAACCTTCCACACCTCATTCATCTCTTCTTGGTTAAAAAATTCTTGTTCTGCTGACAGGGATTGCTTATCGTCACTAAAAAATCCTATTAAAGATATCCTTTTAAAATAAGAGGATTTCAAATAGTTTATTGCCGTATTTCTTGTGATTTTTAATATCCACGTTTTAATAGATGACTCCTTTCGAAATGAATTCCAATTTTTAAACACCTTTATAAATACATCTTGCGTGATATCATCTGATAAATGTGGATCTTTCGTAATAATAAATGAATAATTCCATACATCTTGCCAATAGTCTTTTATAACATAGTCCAGCTCATCATGATTACACTTTTCAATAAACGTCTGTTCCATTTTCACACCTCAAACTTATTTGAATAAACATAAAAACTGCCCTCACTTTTATTATGGTTTCAATATATAGACAAGATACAAGTTTCATTTGTTCCCTTGTTTATTTTTTATATTACCATTGTAATTAACGCCAATGGACAGTATAAAGTACACACTATGAATAGATATAAAGACAAATTTAATTAAAGACAAGAATATCATTGACATAAGCTGACGCGTTATGATTTTCATTCGTTCTCTTCCCCACTCACTTTTTCGAGATAAATGGTTTATGATTGCATAGAAAGATAAGAAAAAAAACGCTATCATTTCTCATACCATGATTATGCGTTGGTTTCATCAGTATGGACCTAAATTGGACAAACAAATTCGTCATCACCTGCAGCAAAACAATGATCTTTGGAAAGTTGATGAAACATATATAAAAGTTAAAGGACAATGGCTGTACCTGTACCGTGCTGTTGATTCGAAAGGAAGCACAATCGATTTTTGTCTAAGCAAAACAAGAGACCAAAAGGCTGCAAAGCACTTTTTCAAGAAAGCTTTGCGGTCTTTTTATGTTTCAAAGCCACGTGTGATAACAATCGATAAGAATCCAGCTTATCCTATAGCAATTAAACAGTTAAAAAAAGAAAAAAGCATCCGCTACGAATGCTTTCTCTAAAATATAACATAAGGTCTTCTTAACTGTTTTTGTAAATAATTTCGCCTTATAGGCAGAATCTCTTCCGCACCCCTAATAGTCTAAAATGTTTTTTATCAAACAATAATTTCGCCATTTGTTTGAATTATATACTTATACCAATGAAACAAATCTTTTTTGTATCGTTTAATTGATCCATTACTTTCATTATCACGATTAACATAAATCATTCCAATCAATTTTTTCATTTCTAATTCAGTCTGTGAGCGTACTTGGTAAGTATTAAATTTTTTATTATGACTAAAAAATCAGGTCCACTTATTTGTGTCCTTAAAAATAATCATCTTTGAAAAATCAATAAATGATTTTTTCAAAGATGATTATTACGTTCTAAACTTTTTCTACTCTTTTATTTTTCTTTAATATTTACAAATTCAACGGCTCCCTTACCCTCAGTACCTAAAGCCGTATTCAATTTATTTATTTCCTTTATTAATTCTGGTTCTTTCCCCTGATTGACTAAATTAAGATTCCCAAAAGATTTATTAAAAGATAGAAATTGTCTTGTTTTTTCTTTCCCATTTATTTCTTTAAATAAAGTATCATCTACAATTAATAAAATCACATTGGATCCACCACGGTATGGCGCTAGCCATACATCACCTTCGTATTGAGTTCTCACTTTTTTATCATCATATATTATTTCTTTTAAGTCCTTATATTCTTTATTTCCAAATAAGATAGTTTCACCTTTTTTTGATTTTGGTAATGAATCCACAGGATCTGAAGATATGTCCCCCTGATTATTATCTCTTTCAAGTATAAGCCCCTTTTTGACCATTTTTTCAGCAGTTGTTCTACTAATAAATAGTAAATTACTAGTAGCAGTATCCATAGAATCCCCAAATTTAGTCGGTAGCTTTATGTCAAGCTTATTATTATCTATAGTCCCTTCTTTTAATTTATATAAGTCTTGTGAGGTTGTTATATCTTTGTATGAGTCAATTATAGAATTTCTTGTTTGTTCATTTAACTGCTCTACCTCTATTGAAAGACCATTTGCTGGAGAGTCTTTTGTACCAAATAATGAACATGCTCCTAACATGGTAATCGAAATACTAGCTACTATTAATAATCCAATTCTTTTTTTCAATCTATATTCTCCTTCTTTTAATTATATTTAAATTAAAAAATCGTTTTATACATTTTTTTCAAGTATTGAGATCGAACAAAGTAAAAGTATATAATTTGCAAAACTAAGAAACAAATTAATACCATAACTGAACTACCCAAGACTGAAAAATCGGCTAACTCTTGTAAGGCCATAAAAGCTACTGCACTATGTGTAATTGCTGTTACAATGGGTAAAAAGAATAGTAATGCAAGTTGACGTGACACAATTTTCTTTAATTCAGGTTTACTTAAACCAACTTTTGCTATCATTTTATATTGTTGCTGATTTCGTTCTAAGTCTGTGTATAATCGGAAATATAAAAAGCTTGCGGCAAACGTAAAGAAAACAATCCCTATTAATACACTCATAATGGATGCAAGTCCAAAACCTTGTTTCATCATTAACCATGTAGAGATTAAAGAAGAAAAATTATATTGTACGTTATATATTACAGGCTCATGTATACCCTCATTATCTTTCTGAAGAGTAGTCACAATTTTTTCAGCAACATTTTTTGTTTTCTCCCAATCTTTCACAATAAAACCATTAATAGTGGATTCACCACGGTCATTATCTGGATCCACTATCATTTGATCATATTTAGCATCTGGTACAATAATTAACGTTATGATTTTATCTTGTAATTCTTTCGGAGTGATTATTTTATTTATATGAATATTTTGATTTATATTTCTATACAACAATTGAAAGTTATTTTGATTCGATTTTGTATTTGCGAATTTTCTTGCAGGTATGACAAGACTATCATTTTCATCTTTTAAGCTTTCTTTTTCAAAACCAAATACATTAGCTAACTTATTATAATCACTTATTTTTATAACGCTTAATAATACATTACTGTTATAAAGAGTATCTGGAATTTGTTTTATTGAATAAGCTACTTGTTTGAATTTAAACCCACCATTATTCAGTTCGCTTTCAATTATTTTTAGATGTTCTTTTTCTAACTGGTTATTCTTATGAGACTGATAAGAAAATGCAAAAGGGCTATCCGATTCAGCCATGGAAGAATTACCCAACCCCATACAAGTCCCTACTGCCGTGAAAGAAACGGCAGATATAATAGTGACCATAAAAAACATTTTTGCATTATCTTTTAATTGATACACTAAATCTGAGATGGTTAGTATGTTTGTTTTCTTAAAGAAAATATTTTCCCTTTTCTTTAATACACGTAACACATACACACTGAGCTGTGTAAACAAGAAGTACGTCCCAAGTACAACAAAGCTCACCCCTGTCGCCATCATGAATAATACATATTTCATATCCTTGTATTGAATTGCATTAACACTATGGAATACAGCCGTATATCCTAATCCAATACAAATAAGTGCGAATAAAGACAGCCAAAAGGATGATTTGGGTTCAGGCTTTGGCTTTTCTTCTGCTTTTATTAATTCTACTAATTGCTCTACATTTACTAGTCGAGAAGTGAAAAGTGAAATAAATAAAAATAATAAGAAGAAAGCTCCAAATGTTATTCCAATTGCTTTAAAGGGCATGTAAAATGGGAGTCCTTTATCAATCATTAGCAGATTGTTGCTCATAATTAAGATAAACTTAGAGAACGCCATTCCAATTGTAATTCCTGTTAAAATTGAAGCGATACCAATTATTATATTTTCAATGAATACTAATTTGTTCAATTGTGAACGTGACATCCCATGTAGCATTAGAATTCCAAAATCTTTTTTTCTTGTTTTTAAAAATGCACTTACAGAATATAGGATAAAGAAGAATGAGAAGAAAAATATTAACCCCTGCGATATCTGTAATCCTGACTTTGCAAATGTATTGATTGTTACACTGGCAGCAAGATCGCCTTGTAAATTAGGATGAAGTGCAAGTAATGCATAAGTAAAGAAAATCATAATAGCAAACGTACTACTAAAAAAATGAGCCAAATATGTTCTTTTACTACGAATAACGTTATTAAATGCGAACTGTCGAAAAGTCATTTGCATTTCCTCCTAATAATGCTAAAACCTCTAGAATTTTTTGATAGAATACTTTGCGATTATCTCCACAATAAATCTCATTGTATAACTGTCCATCTTTGATAAACACAATTCGATCACAATAACTTGCAGCCATTGCATCATGTGTCACTAACATCATCGTTGTGTTATTTTCTTTATTAAGCTTTGTCAATAATTCCATCACATCACTAGCAGATTTTGAATCCAGATTTCCTGTAGGCTCATCTGCAAGTAATAATTTCGGATTATGAATAGTAGCACGTGCGATTGCAGTTCTTTGTGCCTGCCCACCAGAAATTTCATACGTACGTTTATCTAATATTTCAGTTATCCCTAGTTTTTTAGCAATAGCTTCTACTTTCCCTTCCATTTCTCTAGGACTGACACCATCAAGCGTAAGTGGAAGAACAATATTTTCTTTCACTGTCAATGTATTAAGGAGATTAAATGATTGAAAAACAAACCCTAATTCTCGTCTTCGAAATAAAGACAGCTGATTTGGAGATAACAGATATGGATTTTCTCCATGAATTAATACTTCTCCTGATGTTGGAGCATCTATAGTAGACACCATATTTAATAGCGTTGTTTTACCACTCCCAGATGGTCCCATAATTCCTACAAATTCACCTTTGTTTATTTTTAAATCAATATGGGATAATGCTGTATAAGAAATTTTCCCAGGATAAACCTTCCCTAAATCTGAAACATGTAGTATCTCCACAAGTATTTCACCTTCCATTTCTCTTTTCGATACATGAAGTGTAACCTATATATAGTATGTCTCATATCGATTTCCCTAACAGTTATCTAACAAGTTTGTAAGATTCAAAAGAAAAACCGATGAAAAGTATATCTTTCATCGGTTAACGAGATGCATACGGGAATATGATTCTAACTTTTGTTCCCTTACCTACCTCAGATTCTAGCTCAATCTTATGATTTAATTTTTCACATACTTCTTTAACAAGATATAATCCCATTCCCGTAGACTCTTTATATTTCCTACCATTTTCTCCAGTATAAAATGGATTGAAAACACGTGGTAAATCAGCAGTAGGAATACCAACCCCATAATCTTTTACTTCCAAAATAATTGCTCGTCCTTTTGAACACGCCGATACTATTACTTTTTCTTTCTTACTTGATGAATATTTAATTGCATTTGACAGTACTTGATTGAGTATAAATCGAAACCATTTCTTATCTGTTTCTACAATAAGATTCGGATCTACTTTTACCTCTGGATATACATAACTACGTATAAATAGACGTTTATTTTCATGAATAGCAGAATCAATCATTTCCAATAACTGCAATCTGTCCACATGAAAATCCTGTTCAAATGTTTCTAAACGAGCAACATATAAGACCATTTCTAATCCTTTTTTGATTCTTTCCGTTTCTTCATTAATACTGTCAAATCGAGAGTCATCTGCATCTTGTGTAATTAACTCAATAACAGAAAGAGGTGTTTTCATTTGATGAACCCATTGATTCATAAAAGTCATTTGTTCTTGTTGTTTTCGTTCCCATTTTTTTAATTGGTTTTGATAATATTGATATTGAGTTTGTAGGACTTTATCTAAGGCCATCGATAATGGCGTCAAATCACTATCTTTTATTGACTCATTTAAAGCTTCCATTGGTGTTGATAGACGCTTGTAGAATGAACGGTGACTATAATAACGATATATTAGATAACCCATTAATAAAAAAACACCCAAAAATACAGAATATAATGCTGTCAAAATATGTGGATAACCATCAAACCAATATATAAAAAGGATGATAAGCAATTGGGCAAATGTATAACAAATGAGTGGAATATGTTCTTTTAAAAATAATTTCATTATTCCTTCCCTTCCCTCTTCCAAGTAGCATGCAATCGATATCCTGCACCACGAACTGTCTCTAGTGCGTTTTCAATACCTAAATCTTGCAACTTCCTTCTAATTCTACCTATATTTACACTCAATGTATTCTCGTCTATATATGAACTATCCCATAGTTGTTCTAAAATCACTTCACGTTTTACAAGGAGCGGAGACTTTGTTATCAATATTTCCAATAAAGTTGTTTCCTTTCTAGTAAGTAAAATTTTCTTGTCATTTAGTTGAAGTTCCATTCTTTCTGGGAACAGGAATAATCCTGATTGCTCAACTATTCGTTCTTTTACTTTAGGAGCATATTCACCGTATGCTCTTCTGAGTTGACTACGGATTTTAGACATTACAACCTCATAATAAAAAGGTTTTGTAATGTAATCATCACCACCATTTTCTAAAGCCATAACTTGATCCATCTCTCCACTCCTTGCAGACAAAAATATAATTGGACAAGTAGAAATAGCTCGTATTTGGCGACACCAATAATAACCATCAAAATTAGGTAAATTTACATCTAATAGCACTACATCTGGTTTTACCTCTTGAAATATATCTAAGACATTTTCGAAATCCGCTATAATAACACTTTGGTATCCATATTTTTTAATATGAGTTCCCAATAATTCAGCAATTTTCATATCATCTTCTACAATCATGATTGTATTCATAACATACTCTCCTTTAATTTAAGCGCAGTTTCTAAAGTCCACTTGTTATTTAATATTTTACTTATGTAAAAAAGATGATATCTTACCTACCCTCTTAAATGCAATAAGTATCCAATAAAGCGTATATTTGTTGTTACTTAATTAATAATTTCAATAGGGATTGTTTCCATCTTTTTTCTTTGCTTAAGTAGATTCTTTTTAAAATACACAAAAAGACCATCACAGTATTGTGACGGATAAACAGGAAAATATTAATAACTAATTAATATTATTATTTATTTGTCACTTTTAAAGCTTCTAACACTATCTTTGTTACTTCTGCAATAAGCTTATCATCGTATTTAGCATCCACTTTATCATGTTTAGAAATTATCGCAATTATTTGGTGACCAAACAATTGTGATATCATTTCGGGTTCCATAAGATTCCGAACAAGTCTTATCAGCTACTTCCCACCCTCCTGGAACTCCAGCACGAATTAAGTTGTCTCCCGTAGTATTCCTTTTCATCCAATCTATTAATAAATCCCGTTTCTCAGATGAAAGTGCATCTCCTAGCGTAAAAACCTGAAAACTAGCAGCTAATGCCTTTTGGGTACTAGTATCATGGATGTCTCCTGAATACACTTCGTTTAACTCTGGTTCAAAACGTTCAGTATTTTTAACGGTATCTCCTATTTCTCTCATTGATTTTTGGAATTCAATAGGTCCACCTAATTGTTTAAAAATAAGACTTTGTGCAGTATTATCACTTTACGAAGGGTAGCATCTGCAAGATCTTTCAGAAGCATACCTGTATCAACATACTTCAAAAAAATAAACCCGTTAGGTTTATTTCGTATTCAAAACTTTAAATTCCCTACATGTAGCCTAAAAAAAGAAATAACCTCTACTATAATTGATGTTGTATTTTCTTACCTTGATATCGATGTGGTGTTACCCCATCGATATCAAGCTAACAAAGCAAAATACCCCAAAAACGAAAAAGAGATGAAGAAAATAATAAAAAGCTTATCATTATGTACTAAAAGATAAGCTTTTTTTCTATACTTATTGAATTTTATTGGATTTATTCCATGCTAATATAGTAATAAAATATTGAATACCAAACAAAATCGTAACAAGTAGAATGAACTTTATACATACTAAGATCCATCCAACAATATCTTGAGGTAATTGATTATGATATGTAGTGTAAGCTACACCAGAAAAAGATAAAATAAGGGTATAAGATAATTTATCTTTTAATTTTTGTTTTAGTATGTCCTTGTTATCAATTTCTGGTTCGTAAACACCAGCTAAAATGGATCTAATAAAGAAGAATACCATATAACAGATAATGATACCAAGAGCTGTAGCCCATTCTAAAAACGGTCTTTGTAAGTATACGCCCCTTATTATAAAATCTATGAAGGCTAGCAATAAAGCCACAATTCCAGATTGGGCCCAAATTTTCATTTCAATTTGCTGAATTCTTTCATCTAAATGTGTACTGAGTGAAAACAAATTTTTTAGTTTTTCCATTCTATTTTTCCTCCCAAAATAATTCATCTAAAGTTTTATCGAGTGATTTAACTATATCAATGCAAAGCTTTAAAGATGGATTATATTTATTAAGTTCAATAAGACCAATGGTTTGTCGAGTAACATTTACAAGCACAGCTAATTCTTGTTGAGTTAGCCCCTTTTCTGTTCTTGCAATTTTTATTTTGCTTACTGACATTAAATACACCCCGTTTGTAAAGGTAATCTTTACCTTTTATCTTATATTCTATATATTAAATTATGAACAAAATAAATGAAATATATATTTTACATTAGGGCGTATATAGATTACTTTTATCCTTTCTTTTTCCATTTCTATTATTTTTGTCTCTAAAACTATCTCACAAAGATAAAAAACAAATTATGCTTCTGGTACTGCGCATATTTATGGGAGCTTTGTAACACCTATTACATCAGTTGATAAGCCAGGATTATTTGTAGATGTTATGAAAATTGATAAACATAATTATTATGGTGGCAGCTTTAAAATTAAAAAATAATGAAAGTTAATTTCACTAATGATAATATTTTTGATATGATCAATGTATAATAAAAACATAACTCATGTAATAGTCTAAGCGGTATACTTGACCAACGGCCGCTTAGCTAATGAGTTATACCCCTTAGAAAAGGTACCTTGCAGCAGGGGTACCTTTTCTTTTATTTTTAGTGGTAAATTATTTTAAATTGAAGCTATATAGCTAAAAAGTATAATGATTAAATTGTAATTGAAGTGAAGTATGTATCCCATATGAATATTATTAAATATTAGAAAGAAAATCATTTGAGCGATAGCCGGTATTCCAATGATAGTTAAACATTGTACCCAATTATAGTTATACGTAGAGAGATGGAGTAATCCAAATGAGCTTCCAGACAATATTAAAGAGGCTGTGATAGAAGCTATGGGGCTTATTTTGAAGGAGCGTATGATCTTATGCCAAAAGAACAATATAGATACAAACATAATGTTTTCTCCGATTAATTGAATTGCAATCCCAGGGGTTTTGTGAAGCATATTAGTAATTCCTTCATTCCCAGTAGGATGAGATGTTCCTTTGAATGTTGTAAAAGATATTAGTACGGCTAAAAATAACAACATAATAGTATAAATAATGAAAGCAAAGAAAAAAGAAATTTTCAGCTGCTGGAAAGTGATTTTTTTAGAAAACAAGGATCGTTGATCTCGCATTATAAATAGGAAAAGAAAAATAAAAGGATTTAATTATGTATTGCATTAGTAGATCTAATTCATTTATATAATTAAGCGTAAATGAAGGGAAAGGTATGTAAACTGTAATAATGGAAAATATGACAAGTATTAGAAACTGCAGATACGTTTTAGTTTGCACTAAGCAATCTAAATATGTTTACAATCCCACTGTTTTAGAAATGCATCTTTGTAAATTGAGAGGTAAAGGGGCATACAAAATGACAGAAAATCGGGTTAGATTAAATGGAGGTTTTCATAACGATATTTTTCATAACAAAGAGCACAACAGCGTAGTCAGGATTTCCCCAAAAAGTAAAACGAAAGAGATGGTAATGCAAGAAATAGAGTGGATGGGTTTTCTACATGATAAAGGTGTACCTGTTCCAAAGGTTATACTCCCATTAGCGTATGAAGGAGAACGAGTTAAGACAAATTTTGAATATATTCCAGGCGATTCAATTGATGTTAAAAATAAATCACACTGGAATGAAGTAACTTTTAAACAATTTGGTAAAAGTTTAGGGAGAATGCATGCAATATCAAAAATTCACAAATTTGAAAGCATACACCGTCCTGCTTGGCGTAATGATAACCCTGATGTCTTTAATATTAGAGAAAACCTAATTCCGTGGATTGGAGAAAAATATGATAAGTTACTTAACAATCTCACATCCGATAACATAACGCCTGACAATTTCGGCCTTATCCATAATGACTATCATCAGGGAAACTTAATTATGGACAAGAAAGGATTTATAACCATTATTGATTTTGATGATTGTTCTTACAATTGGTTTGCACAGGATCTTGCAGTAGCTTTCTATCATGCTTATTGGCAGCACAACTCCTTCAATGGCAATACACATACTTTTTGTGATAGTTTTATGCGTAATTTCTTCAAGGGATATAAAACAGAAAATAGCCTACATAAGGATACAATTAAACAAATCCCAACCTTCTTGAAATTAAGAGAGATTTATTTGTATCAACTATTTAATCAATCATGGGATACGAATCATTTAGAAGTATGGCAAGAGTACACCCTGCAAAATCTAGAAACAAAAATTAAACATGAAACTCCCTATGCTGGCATTCATGATTTTTCTATTTATTTATAATGCCTTAACCATATTTCATTTTATCAAAACAAAACATGAAAACGAGTGATAAATCAAATAGATTTTACATTCGTTTTTTATTGATGTATCAGAGTTTATCATGCTTTTATTAAAAAAAGAAGCACGAATGCCTCTTGGTAGATCGTCAACTATTCTCTCTTCACCGTGAGATTATTCTGGTTGTGTATGAAGTAAGTTGCGTGGTTTCTGCGTGATTTGATTGAACTTCCTATCGCTCCGGTGTCATAAAGTCACATTCCTTGCAAAGAGTAAATATGCTACCGGTATCATCCGTATGAGAGACCAAATTAACGAAACATCCAGCAATGAAAATTGCATACATTTCAGAATTAGGATTATCAGATGTTAAAATTGAAATAGAACAATGGGCAGCTAAGTCATAATATAAATACACACTTCATTCCATTTGGAGAGCAGTTAGCTTTTACTAGCTACTTTTATTTATAGGTTGGCTTTAATTATCTTTTTCCTTGTGTTCCTCATTAACCTGGATATATTCCCCAACAATTTAAAGGTGCATCCCCAATCAAATTTAATGATTGAGTATGCACCTTTAATATTTGCCTATCTATTATATGAATACATTTTTGTACGTATGCGTTTTAAATAGTGGTGTCTAATAATAAAGAAGTAAATCATTTGAATGCAAATAAAGCTTACTAATACTACAATTGAGCTTTGTAAAACAGACATTTCTCTGCTTACTGTTTGTCCTAATTGATGAAACGTTAGAAATGCAAAACTACTGTGAATCATCGCCACTACTATCGGCAGGAAAAATAGTAACATCATTTGTCTTGTCACAATTTGCTTTAACTCTCTTTGACTTAAACCTAATTTTGAGATCATTTCATATTGCACTTGATCACGTTCTAAATCAGTAAATAGACGAAAATATAAAAAACTTAGCGTAAATACGAAAAATACAATGCCCACCATTACACTTGAAATAGAAAGTAATCCATTTTGTTGTTTCATTTCAATCCATCTTAAATACAGTGATGAAAACTTATAATAATCTTCTTGATTCGTACCAATGAACTTCTTAAGACTTATGGAAATCGCACTTGTTTCAGACCAATCTTTAACGATAAAACCGTAAATCGTGTAATCTCGGAGTACGCCTTCTTCTTGAACCTGTATGACCTTATTATAAACAGCATCAGAAACAATAACAGGGTTATCAATCATGGCTAACTCTGGGATATACACTGTTTTTTGTACAAAAAGTGGAATCTCGAGTTCACCATGATTTATTTCAAAAAATTTCAGATGCTCTGTACTTTTCTCTTTCTTATTAAGTCGTATAGCAATGCTATCATTTTCATTTGTTAGTTTCTCTATTTCATATCCTAATTTTTTAGCGTATTCATTATACGCAGAAAGATTAATCAAAGCCAATCCGTCTAATGTCCTTTTAAATTCTGTTGCTACAAGGTTATATGAAAATCCAGATTCCTCTAATTGTTTCTTTATTTCTTCAATATGAGCTTTTTCTTCTATATTCCCCTTATCTGAACGATAGGTAAATGCATATGGAGTCTCATGCTTAGCCAATTCAGGATTTGCAATAGCCGTACAAACTCCAATTGCTGTAAAAGATACTGCAGATATAACTGATACGATAAAAAAGGTTCTCGCATTATCTTTCATGCGATACATTAATTCTGAAATAACAAGGAGATTGGTTGTTTTAAAGAATGTAGTTTCTCTATTTTTTAAAGCGGATAACACATATACACACAATTGAGTAAAGAAGAAATAGGTCCCACATACAATGAATACGACTCCTACTCCTACGAGTAAGAATAGTTGTTTTAAAGTCATGTAATCCACCGCAGCGATACTGTGATGAACACAGGAATAACCCGCTCCCAATAAAATAAGTACCAACAAGGATATATAAACAGACACTATTGGCTCAGTTTTTGGTTTTTCATCTGATTTTATGAGTTCTACAAGTTCATTCATTTTCACCATTTTTGATGTAAACAAAGAAATAAGTAGAAATAAAACCAAAAAGGACATTGCTGTTACTACCATTGCCTTGATTGGAAAGTAAAATGCTAACGTTTGCTCTATCCCTAATAAAGACCCACTAATTAATAAAAACAATTTAGAAAAAACCATTCCTAGTCCAATACCTACTATGATTGAAGGGATTCCAATCAACATATTTTCGAAGAAAATTAATCGATGAAGCTGCTTATTAGACATTCCGTGTAACATTAATAATCCAAACTCTTTTTTTCTATTTTTTAAAAATGCACTAACAGAATAGAAAATAAATAAGAAAGAAAAAACAAAGATTAAGTAATAGGATAAATGAAATCCTATTTTTCCAAATGCACTCATGATGGTACTTAGATGAGTCAGCTCACCTTGTAGGTTCGGATGAAAGACAAGTAGCCCATAAGTGAAAAAAATCAATACCGCAAATGTACTACTAAAAAAATGACCAAGATATATTCTTTTATTTCGTAAAACATTATTAAATGCGAGTTGTCGAAAAGTCATGTTTATTCCCCCCTAACATAGAAAGACTATCCATAATTTTTTTATAAAATAATGGACGATTATCTTTGCAAGTAACTTCATTGTATAACTGGCCATCTTTAATAAAAATTATGCGGTCACAGTAACTTGCAGCAACTGGATCGTGCGTTACTAACATCATTGTTGCCTTTTCTTCTTTGTTTAATAGTGTTAATAGTTCCATCACATCTTGAGAGGCTTTAGAATCTAAGTTTCCTGTCGGCTCATCAGCAAGAACCAATTTAGGAGAGTGAATGAGTGCACGGGCAATCGCTGTTCGCTGTGCTTGCCCTCCTGATATTTCATATGTTCGCTTATTTAAAATTTCGTTGATTCCTAATTTTTCCGAAATAGATTCTACTCGTTTATTTATTCTTTTCACATTGATGCCATCTAATACGAGCGGAAGAACTATATTCTCTTTTACTGTTAAAGTATGCAGCAGATTAAAGGATTGAAAAACAAATCCTAATTGTTGTCTGCGAAATAAGGCCAAATCATCGGAGGAGAGTTGATACGGATTTTGATTATGAATACATACACTGCCTGATGTTGGCGAGTCAATAGTAGAAATCATATTCAATAATGTTGTTTTCCCACTTCCCGAAGGTCCCATTATCCCAACAAATTCCCCCTCCGTAATTGTTAAGTCTATATTTGAAAGTGCTGTATGTGGAACCTTTCCTGTATATTCTTTACTAAGATCATATACTTTTACTATTTTCATATGAGAAATTCCCTCCAAATGTACACACTACGAATGAGATTTGATAGAAGATATCTGCCCACATTATGATTTTTTTAATACAAGTCATGTACAATTCACAACTGATCTGTTTCGGCTTCTCCTATTGAAACTGGGATACTTGGTCAAAATTATTAAGTACCAAATTAAATTTCATATCGTAACACATGATTTTTATTCATGTTTCTATTTTTCATTGTAGTAGTAAGGTTGTTTTTCTCATATTGAATTACCTTTCATTTGTCTTACACGCTTGCAATGTTTCTGAAAATACAGTTTATAATGTTCGAAGCAATAATTCTTTTTTGGGGAAGATAGCAAAGAGGGATTTTTCATATGAACTTTACTATACTGAACTAGATTTCCGTATAGTTTTTATTTTCATACTATTGATTTTTTTACCAAACACGTATAAAAATCAATAGTATGAAAGTAAACTACTGGGTAAAAGTTTACTTTCGATTTTATTAGAAAAACAAAGAGAACTTGTTGTAATTACTACTGTAGGTTTCGAATAAAGTTTGATTAAAAATACCTCATAAACCCTTAATTTATGATAAATAAAAAGAAACCATTTTGAAAAAAGTTTGATCCAAATGGTTTCTTTGCTTATTAATTAGTATAGTAATTTTATAAAAAAGTTTGATTATTTTTATTCAACTACAGCTCCCCGATAGTTATTTTTGAATATAGTTCACTATCTAAAGATACTTCACCTACGTACAACAAACTTCTACTATCCCATCGCTGTCAGCAGAACCATAATTCCATTAGTTAGACCATGAATGATAACTGACGGCCAAATTGAATTGGTTCGTTCATACGCCCATGCAAAGACTATACCACTCAAGAAGTTTACAGGCATCGCATTATAAGTTGGAATGTGGACAATTGTAAAGATTAATGAGCTTAGCAAAATAGCCCCTATCATACCAAAACGTGTACGTAGCCATCGATATAAAAAACCACGATAAAATATCTCTTCATATATCGGTGAAATGATCGCCGCAGAAACGAAAGCAATAAGAACAGTGAAGAAATTTACACTTTGCTGTATCGCCTCAGTTTTACTGTTCTCATAAGAATTCCCAATAAAGCTAGTAAGCACCATTACTATTACATCACCAACTAGTAACATAATAGTTAATAAGAGAATAAATTTCCAGCTCTTTATAGAGAACGACCTAATTCCCACTTCGCTCCAAGAAAGTTTCTTTGGACGAAGGACCATAAAATATACACCTAAAACTAAAACAATCGCGATTGTTAATCCTGTTAAAGTTCCTGAATATAACTCATTGTTAAACCACTGAAAATAAATAGGTTTTACTAAGAATTTTATGCATCCTATAACAAATACAAATTCGAGTAGCATCATTAATAGAAATTCTTTTAATCCCCAAGGGTCTTGGTCCTTCCAATTCATGTCCTTTTTCTTCATTTATCATTCTTCCTTCTTTTTATGATATAACCTAAATATAATAGGTGACGTAACGTCACTTACAACCTTTATTTTCAGGGGGAATTAAATAAATCGATGGATTACAGGAGGATATGCATCCAAATGACTTAATTTCAAATCTACATAAACCCTTAGAGATCTCCTCAAAAATAAGAAACTTTTACAATATCACTTTCCCGTATTACCCTTTCTCTGGATAGCCTTCCAATCATTGTGCAAGACTCCCATAACAATAACATCGAATCTTTTTCCGTCCCGATATATTACCGACCTTTTTCCACCTTCATTATACTCAATCACTTCCAAACCAACTCGATCCAAATTTAATTCATGGAAAGCATAACGAAGTATCAGCTTCAAAGCATCTGATCCGTAACCTTTATTTCGATTAGAGGATTCTCCACTCCCTATGGACAAGAGTCCCGTACAGTTTTTCCATTCAATACTATGAATAGCAACAAATCCAATTAAACGATCTTTATCAATTATTTGGACTTTCAGCATAAGATACAATTTCGTTAGGAATCTATGCGCTTTATTCTCTTTTGTTTTATTTTTGCACCAGAACCATAAAAGAAAACAAGCTGTTTTTATACAGGTTGTTTTCTTTTGTAAAAATTTAATTTGTTATTTTTATAACGGTTGGGATTACTCTTTTAAAATTAAGAGGTTCTTTTTTTGATGTTGATTATTTTTGTTCTAAAATACGTTCAACCTCATCTATTCCTAATTTACTGGCTTTAGCAATCGTTTCAAGTGGTACACCAAGTTCATGCATACCTTTAATCATCTGTATTTTTCCTTGCTGAACCCCTTCTTGAATTCCTTCTTTTTTCCCCTCATTACGAGCATGAGCAAACTTTGCAGCCTCATCCATTAAGGCCTTTTCTCTTGCTTCATATGCTTGACGGAAAGAAGAATCTTGACTCATACGTTCCCACTTATTCATTGCTTTTTGTAAAATCGGATCTTGGTTCATGGCAATGTCCTCCAATGTTTGTGTGAGATACTCATCTTCAATCGCTTGTAATAATAATAACCAACGAACAAACGAATCTTCCCACGGATTAACTTTCTCTTCGCGCCATTGCTGTAGTAACTTTGGAATCTCTACAATATGAACTTCTATATCGTCACTTAATAACTTTTGATATTGCTGATTCCAAAGGATTCCTGTTGTATGAAACGCTTCATATTCTGGAAACATCACAAAGTTTAACAAGTTTATGGTAATTGTTTTGTGAAGGGAGCTATAAGGCATTCCTTTTTGCAATTGAGAGGTGTATAACCTTCCCCAATAATACAAGCTGCGTTTGATCATATCGTGATTATTATTCAATTGTATTTCTACATTTACCTTTGTTCCTGTATTTAATGTAGCCGAAATATCTAAAATCGATAATTTATCTTCTTCATATTCTCGAAGCAAATGTGGATCTTCTAATTGTAGGGAAACAATAGGTGATTCTAAAGAATCTTTTAATATGGCATTTAAAAAGGCAACTAAAATATCTTCATTCCCATTTGTGCCAAATAACTGCTTAAATGCAAAATCGATACGTAAATTTACTAATGAATTGGACATGGTTTTCCTTTTCCTGTTTCAGACTATATATTTACCTTTATTGTACATAAAACTAAAGTCCATATGCAAACAATCCCCTATGATTTATATAGTGATATAAGTCTTTCTCTTAAAGGAAGGGGTCTTTTTTACAATGTGAAACTGTTTGTTAAGAAAATCTTAAGAAGCTCCCCCACTTTTTATTAAGAAATGCTCTTTATACTTGGAAATGTGTTAAAGGTCATTCTTATTTAAACGTGAACTACTCGCCACTTAGCAAAGCTTGAAGTGGGAGCTTCTCAGTTCCACTCCTAGATGTCCAACGCTTGGACGCTCTTTTGGTACGGTTGATATTTTACACAGGAACCGAATGGCTTGGTTTTCGCACTCTATTTTCTTCCTGCAACCTCCTATATCAAGTTATCAAAGAACTTCATATAGCTAGTTTATCAAAAGTTTTTGGCAATGCCAAACCGATATTCACCTCCCACCTACCGTTGGGCTACGCCCTTCACACGCTTGAGGAAGGTGAATTCTTTCGGGGAATTCGTTAAAAAATGAATAAAATCACACTTAATCATATAAGAAAAAGAAAGGTGGAAATGAAAGATGAAAAAAGCATTGATTGCAGTTTCAGGATTAGTTGTTGTAGGAGGTGGATTATTAACTTATGCAGGAGGAGATATAGTAGATAGATTTAATCCATTAGTGAAAGAAAAAGATATGTATGTCCTTACAAAAGGGGAAGCACAACCACATGGTGCGTAGCTAAATATCACAATGAAAAGGTAAAGGAAAACATAATATTCATAACCAAATAGCACTACAGGTTAATTATATTTGTATTTTATATATTTTATTATTCAATTAAATTAAAACATATATTGTTATTGTATGGAGGTATTATATGAATTTTATCAATTCTACATTAGGAAGTTTAAGTATTATTAGTATAATAATACTTTTATTGGTTCCCATTTTGTTGAATTTAGGTTATTTTGTTTTGTATAAACGAATATATAAAGGGAAATATTCATTTAAAAAAAAACAAATTGTTTTGATTACACTATTGATAGGATATTACCTTATTGTATTAGCTGGAACTTTATTTGGTCGTGAAAATATTATTCGGCCTGAAGGGATAATTAATTTTGATATTTTACGTGGATATAGAGTTGCTTGGAATAATTTTTCACTTGTTTCTTTTCAAGATATTATTATAAATCTTGCTTTACTTTTTCCAGTAGGATTTTTGTTACCCTTAATTAGTAATTTTTTCAAAAGAGCAGGGTCAGTATTATTAGTCGTATTTAGTACAAGTTTTTTTATTGAAATAATTCAATTTGTAACAGATATTGGACGTATAGATATATCCGATGTATTACATAACACCTTAGGAGGTATGCTTGGATATTGTATAAGTAATTTATTGATTGTTTTTTTAGATAAACAATCAGCACCATTTAAACAAATTGTTAAATATATATCTTTACCAGTAATAGTTTGTTTGTTAACATTGGGAATTATTATTTCCTACAAAATGCAAGAATTTGGTAATTTACGTATTAACCCAGAAACTAAAATGGATATGTCTGATATTACTATGAAAACATCTATATCATTAGATGCAGATTCTAAAAAAATGCCTGTTTATAAAATTAAGGTTAAGGATAATTATCCAGAAAAAATAAAGATTAAAGATATAGAAGTTATCTCTTCAAAAGAAGCATTCCAAAAATTAAAACGTGGAGAATTTTTACCGCTAACACCTTTAAAAAAAGGAGATACAATAACTATTACAAAATGTACATTATCATCTTATTCAGATACAAAAGATTTTCAACAGCCTGTATATCAATTTGAAGGAATAATAAATGGTAAACAAGGGGCTTTATACTATATTGCTGCAAAAAAATAAAAGTGTAAATTATTCTAATACAAAAAAGAGTATTCCTATCTAAAAAAGTAGGGATACTCTTTTTTGTAGAACTTTTCCACCTTCTACAACAAAATGGGCGGAAATCTCATCGGTATGAGAAGAAAACAGTCTTTGATATATTAGGTGTCGTTTACAATTGTACCCTGTCTGATAATCAAACGGCTTAATTCAAAAAAGGAAACCCGTTAGGGTTTATTTCGTATGCAAATCTTTCAATTTTCTACACATAGCCTTTAGAAAACAGAAGCAGCTTCTACTATAATTTACGTTGTATGAGCTTAGCTTGATAGCGATGTGGTACTACCCCACATCCATCAACTTAAGGATTTAGACTATTTTTGAAGCTAAAAGCACGTTACTATTCTCTTATGTTAATGAGAAAGGGTGACGTGCTTTTTATGAATATGCATCAAAAACAAGAGTTATCTTTATTTGTCGAAGAGTTATATCGATATATGTCTCCCGCTACACTTAATCAATTAGCTACAGAAGCAGGCGGAATGAAACGAAAACGTAAGTGCCACGGGCACCACCTCTTATCTTTGTGTGTATGGTTAAATCAACAAATCGCTACTACCTCTCTTACTCAACTTTGTAGTCAATTAGAAACTTCAACAGGAATTTTATTAAGTCCGGAGGGACTTAATCGACGATTTAACTCGGCTTCTGTAGCCTTTTTCCGAACTGTATTTACTACACTTTTACAAGCTAAAATTGGAGGAGAATCTAAGATTTCTCATTCTCTTTCTTCTTATTTTGAGCGGATTCTCGTCCTTGATTCTACAACCTTCCAAGTTCCAGATCGATTCGCAACTACTTATCCTGGTGCCGGAGGATGTAGTCATACAGCTGGTGTGAAAATTCAACTAGAGTATGACTTGTTGAGTGGAAAATTTTCTGATGTGGAAATTGAACCAGGAAAACGAAGTGATCAGGCATATAGTGCAACTCGAACAGGCATGGCACAAAAGAATGAACTATATATTCGTGACTTAGGATATTTTCGTCTACAAGACTTTAAGTCTATTCAAGATAAGCAGGGATATTATTTATCACGTCTTAAGTTACCAACTAAAATATATAGAAAGGAATTTGAAACAGTAGTATTTAAAACAAAACCCGCTCAATTGAAACCGGTATATATACAAATTCATTTGGAAGACATCATGAAACAATTACAACCTGGCCAAGTATATGAATTACATGATGTATATGTAGGGAGTAAAGACAAACTGCCTACTCGCATTGTGGTTTATAGATGTACCGAGGAACAAAAACAGAAACGCCTACACGATCGAGCGATTCGCGAAAAGAAAAAAGGGATTACATATACAGAGCGTACGAAACTTTTACAAGGAATTACGGTATATATGACAAATATTCCTACGGAATGGGTACCAAAAGAGAAAATCTATGATTTATATTCACTACACTGGCAAATTGAGCTGTTATTTAAAGTATGGAAATCTTGGTTTCAAATTCATCGTTGTAAATCTATTAAACAAGAGCGGTTAGAATGTCATCTTTATGGTCAACTCATTAGTATTCTATTATGTTCTTCTACTATGTTTAAAATGAGAGAACTTCTGTTACGTAAGAAACAGAAAGAATTAAGTGAATATAAAGCGATGTACATGATTAAAGATTATTTCTTACTTTTTCATCAAGCATTACACAAAAACACCCAAGAATTATCAAAGGTTCTCCTTCGTCTGTTTAACCTCCTACAGCACAACGGACGAAAATCTCATCGATATGAGAAAAAGACAGTCTTTGATATTTTGGGTGTTGTGTATGAGTATACCACTTCTACTCAACAGATAGCATAGTGAAAAAATTGAAACCCGTCAGGGTTTATTTGATATGCCCACTTTTATAATATCTATAAAAGATAATAAAAAACTATATGGAAGGGCCGCATTTTGTATAAAAATATACCTTAAGTTGATAGATGTGTGGCGGGACCCCATCGCTATCAAGCTAAAATTTTATAGTACCCCCAGAACGAAATTTTGTGCTAACTTGTAACAAAAAAGCCCATTTTTTCGTTTTGAGGTATTTCAAAATATGAGTTGGATAGGCATGTACGGTGATCCCTACTTAATTATTAGAAAAACATTAGTTTTTAAATTGTATACACGCTGATTTTTCGATGCACCCATCATAATGAATCTCTCCTTTTCCTCTTTTTATCAGTATTGGTAGATAAAGAAGGGGCCAGACACAAAAACAGGTTGTGAAGAAGACTTTCTCCACAACCTGAGATTATGTTATATATCCAAATATGACCTGTTCTTTTAACTATTTAGTCTTTTATAATCTGTTATAGTCGATATAACTAGAGTCATAATAAATCCACTGACCTGTTCCAATTCTTAGCCAGCCATTCTTTTCTTCATATACTGTAACTTTTTCTCCTTTACTTGTCTTTCTAACAATAGAATAGTTTGTACCTGATCCGCTTCGAACATTTACCCCAATGCCATTAATTTGAGCCGTTCCAATTATCTTTTCAACACTACCATTTTCAATTACTTGTAGCATATTTAGAATGAATGCTGCTGTTTCACCACGAGTTGTTGTTCCTTTAGGGTCGTATTGATTGTCACCTTTACCTCTTACAATACCTAGGCCATAAAGTCTTTGTACGTCTTCTTTATAAATAATTTGGTCTTTGTCTGAGAATGGTAGGTTTACAACTGGTCCCCATATACCTTTATACTGTAAAGCCTTGTTTACAATAATTGCTGATTCTTCTCTTGTAATAGGTGTGTTTGGGTCAAAATAACCATCACCTCTACCTAGAATGATACCTGCACTTGCAGCACGTTTAATACCATCTCGTAAAGTTGAGTTTGCATCATTTAGGTCTTTAAATGAAGCATCTCCAGCTGGCAGGTTTAGAGATTTAGAGATTAATTGAGCAAATTCGGCTCTTGTTATCGCTCTATTAGGTGAGAAAACTCCGTTTCCTTCCCCTACCATAATACCCCTTCTATTTAACTCTCGTATAGCTTCTTCATACCAACCTCCAGTAATGTCATCTTTTGGTTGATAAAGATTATTATAATACCCACCAACACCATTTACGAATGCATCCCATTGTCCATTATTAATCATATTAGCAGGACATATTTTACCACTCCATCTTTGGTGTTTTACAATGTTATTTAACGGTACACCAGTTTCTTTCATTAAATAAGCTACAAGTTTCTTAGCATTATCTACTGCTTTACTATAGTTACCGTCACTGTTAACTGCGATTTCAATTGCAATAGATTCTCTATTACCTGGACCATCACCGTCTCCTGCGTGCCATCCGTTCTCGTTTAATGGTAGGTGTTGATAAATCTCTTTATCGTCTACTGTAAAGTGCCACGATGCAGCTCGGTCTGTGTTGCCTACTGCTTGGTTATATAGGTATTGGGCGTGGTTTCTAGCACCTGCTCCTACACTTGTATTATCAGTCTCATGAATTGTAATGTACTTTGGACTCATATAGTTTTGAGGACGAATATTATCGTTACCTGCTGGTACAATCCATTCAGTGAATGGAACACCATTTATTGTACTAGAGGTGCTAGGTGATATGGGAGACAGACTACGTTTTGTTCTGTTTGAATTGTTAGGAACAGTTAATGTACCTGTTTCTTCATGAATACCTTCTGAACGTTGAAGACTATCTACTTTCTTATTGTCGACAGTACCTCCACCACGTCCGTCTACCTCTTTAAAACTAGCTTCAATACTTTTTAATGCCTGTTCATCTGATGTTGTTTTACTTTGTTCCTGAACGTTTGTAGGTTGTTTATTGTTTACTAATTGTTGTTCCTCTGCAAACGATACCAATGGTGAAGATAATACCGTTAATCCTGCCGTGAATGCTACTACTTTTTTATTAAATTTAATGTTCATTTCTAATTTGGTATACCTCACTATTTTAATAGATATACCTTCCTCCCTGTACTTCTTTTAGTGTGAATGTTAGTTTAAATAATGGTAGCCTGAATCCTCAAAATAACAGATTGATTTTACATTTCATATGTCAAACCGACATCTATAAGTCCTACATGAAATGTTAGTACTTTAGAAGTATAACACAGCACGGTTACAATACTTCCAAGACTCTTGCAAGTAATCTCCTAATCTTGGATATACTAATAGTATGACTCTAAAAAAGGGCATGATCACATCGCTAGTAACGATATTTTAAATCTAAATTATCGTATCCATCATAATACTTTCTGGCGAAAGCATAATATCTTCTTGAACCATTTTAGTTATTCTGCATTAATATAAAATAAATAACCGGTTCCTTAATTGTACAAGGAATCGGTTATTTTGTGCCAAAAATGGGTCTAAACGTACAATTTTCCTGAAATGATATGGTGACCCCTATTAGTTTAATAGCATTGAGTTTCCATCAAAATTCCCAAAATACCAAAATCATTTTTTAGAGTAATTTGGGGTTTTTGAACCAAAAAGGTATATATTTAACTATAAAAACTATGACAAAATTTATCCGGTTTTCCTTTTTGCCTACTTGCTAAATTCAGCAAGTAAAATATTTTTAAAAGGATCAGGACTATCAGCTTTAAGGCTGTTCAAATTGACGGCCAGCGTATGTCTGCCTCCAAGTGTGCCTGCAGCAAAAGTACTGAACCCTGGAATGCCACCTGAGTGTCCCCATATCGAGACACCGTTTGGAAGAATAATTTTGAAAATTCCAAGCCCGGAATCGCCAAGCTCATCTATTCCTGTAGGGACTGTTGTAAGCATTTGCTTTAGTTGCTGTTCTTTCAGTAATTTGCCCCCAAGTAAATAAGAAAAGAATTTGTTTAAATCATCAGCTGTAGAAATCATATCTCCGGCCGAGCTCCCCATACTTGGGTTATAATAAGTAACATCTTTTGGCTCACTTGCTCCGTCTAATTGGATATATCCACGGGCATGCTTGGTTCCTGGAATGACACTTGAATTTCCAGGTAAGAATGTATTCGCTAATTCAAGTGGTTCAATAATTCGATTTTCAATCTCTTCCGCATAGTTGTTCCCAGTTACTTTTTCAATAAGAATTCCTAGTAATACATATCCTGTATTTGAATACGACCAGCTCTTTCCTGGAGCAAAATCTGGAGGCATGGATATTCCCATCTTTACTAATTCTTCAGTAGTATAAGATTTTTTTGTATCCATGATATTAAAATCCTTTGACATTGTGTAATTAGCGATACCACTTGTGTGGTTCAATAATTGCCGGATAGTAATCTGTTTATCATCATACCCGTTTCCTTGAATGAAACCAGGCAAACATTTTTCAATAGAGTCGTCTAGATTCAAGCGGTTCTCTTCGGCTAATTGAAATACAACTGTTGCGGTGAACGTCTTCGTCACGCTGCCGATGCGAAAGCGGAAATCTGTTTCCATTGGTTTCTTGGTTCTCAGGTCCGCTACTCCGGCCGCATAACTCCACGTTTTCCCATCCTCGGAAGTTTTAGCAAGTATCCCTGGGATTCCAAATTTCAAGATATCACGCATTGCTTGCTTGACGGGATTACGATCTCGTTGAGTGCTTGTTTGTAACGAACTAGATACATTTTGAGTGGGCTCTGCTTTTACAAATGTAATTTGACTACGTGTTTTCATAAGGTATTTCTCTCCTCTATTCATATTGTATGAGTGGTTGCTTGTTGTTTCGTATTAATTACACAGCTATCCTCTCCATCAATGACAAAAGGACAACATGGAATTCGTAATTATCTTCATAATGCTTATTTTTGTCCTAACAAACTGTGAATACCTCTTTTTTTACAAATATGTTAACCCCAAAAATTACTTCTTTTCCTTAGAACACTCTTATGACTAGTTTGTTTTTCACATAAATATATCTTATCTATTCCCCCCCTTTCACTCTTCTTTATATTTTTATCCTACACAATAAAAATTTCTTACGTTCAAAATAGATTCTATAATAGGATAGCAGAAGATACTAATGTAAACAGACATCAACGTAGGAACCATGAATGTACCGACGATAAGAGTCACTCTTGCAATTAGATCCGCACCAATATCTGATAGACCTGCAAAAGCTGAATACGATCCTCTATTATCAGCCAGAATCATATTAGCTTGTTCTGCATTTCTGATTGGAGAGTAGACAAGTTCACCAACAGTGGCAATAAAATTAAAAATAATCAGTACATACCAAGTGTTTGCAAATGTTACTGTCACATAGCCTACACCATAGAACACAAGACCTAAAAGTAACACTTTTTTTCACTTAGATGATCTGTAAATTTATTTATAATAAACGTTAAACATACTACTAAAAGCATATTTTGTATGTTAAGAATACTTAGCATCCTCACTCCTACTATTTCAAAGTTCCCAGTGCTTATTGAATTGAATGTTTCTGAAAGTCGTACACCAATATAACTGTTTAAAGAAAACTCTGCCGCAAATATGCGGGTAGACCCTATCACAACTCTTAAAAATGCTCTATCTCGAATAGCAACTTTATAGTTTTGAATTAGATCAAGTACTATATTTCCCTGCCTTTTTTCTAAGCACTCTTTAACTTCTGCAACTAGCCAAATTTTATAAGCAATCGGTAATGTAGCAGAAACAAAAGTCAGTAATATAAACAACTCTTTTTGGTGATTAATGTATAAAAGACCACCTAATGCTGCACCAATTGCCATAGAAATATTCATAAGCCAATAGTCAATTGTATAAACAGCTTTTCGATTTTCTGGTGTAGTTGAGTCTATGATAATAGCTTGTGGATGGGCGCCCAAGACTGCTAGTTATTATAAAACCTACATAAGCGATTGCAAATAACCAAATCATCTTATCTGTAGGATATAAGCTTAAAGTCATGAATAAAAACATCAAGTACTAGAAAAAGAAGTTAACAATAAGATTTTCTTTTGTTGAAAGCGATCTGAAATGTAACCTCCAATTAAATTTGAAAAAAAACTTAAAATAACCGTTAAGATTAAAAATAACCCAGCCCATACTTTATTTATTTCTTGAGCAAAAAACAATGCCATGAAAGGCATTACTGCTGATGTAACAGCACGATTAAAAAACGATGTAATTAAGCGTACTTTTATATTTTGCTTAAAGTCTTTCCAATTTATCGTATCTCCTCCCTTTGTCTAATGTTATATTAAACTAGACTTATCAAACTAAAAATGGACATATTCAGAAAAATATGTCCATTTTTAAAAGGAGATAGGAAAATGGATAAAAATTTACTGAATCTATGGCAATCATTTTCTTCAGGAAATATAAAAATACAAGACCTAGCAGATTTTTTAAATTTAAGTACAAAGCAAACAGTACGTTACTTACATAAATGGATGGATGAAGGTTGGCTGTCTTTCATTTCTGGAAAAGGTAGAGGAAATTCCTCCTCTCTCCAATGGTTGAAAAATATAGAACAAATCTATGAGTCACAAGTAATGGAAATTATGGATCAACAACCTGTTGAAAAAAGTAGTAAATATTTACTATATAATTGGTCTCCAAACAGTAAACTACGCTTGATGACTAAGTTTCATTCAAAATTTGGCTATATACATAATTCGGATGATAAATTAATTATTCCTAGAATAAAGCCCTTTTTAACAACACACCCGCTCGAGGCTACCGATGTACATAGTGCACATATTGTCGCGAACGTTTTCAATCGACTTGTTTATATGGATGAAAAGGGGAACATATTCCCTGAAATAGCTCACAGTTGGGATTTAACTCAATCTAAGCTTAGACTATATTTAAAAAAGTCTATAAAATTTCATGATGGATCCATCTTAACAGCGGCTGACGTGAAACTATGTCTCTCAAAACTACGTAGTCATAAATACTATAAAGACTTATGGGCACCCATAGAAAAAATAGAGATTGTATCACCATTAATTATTGATATACATTATCCAGATAGTTGTAGTTATTGTTTACAAATGTTATGCATGATAAATACAAGCATTTATAAAGAAAATAACGGCCAAATCATAGGAACCGGTGGTTTTTATATAGGAGAGAATAACCTGGAGAAAACATCATTGATAGCATTTCATAATTATTTTCAAGAAAGACCTTTGCTAGATACAGTAGAATTTATTCAGGTCCCTCTAGAATTTGATACTATTTATCAATCTTCCAAACACCATAAATGTAATTCTACCTTTCAAGTAGAAAGGAATTCAGGTTTCGGTGTTATAATTATGAATGCTTGGCGTAATTCCTCAATTCAACACATAGATGTTCGTAATTACTTACATTCTATTATCGCTAACAATATGAATCATATTCATGGATATGATTCCCGAAAAATCCCAAATATTAAAAGCTGTTTGAAAGACATAGATCATCAAATCAATATTCCAAAAAGAAAACGTCCCGAATTTAAAGAACCACTTATTATAAAAGCTACTCAGTATATAGAAGCGACAACAAAATGGTTAATGAATATCTTAGAAAAAGAAAATATACCTTTTCAAGTTAAATGGGTTCCATTTGAAAACTATCTTAGGGATGAAAAACTTAATGAACAAGTCGATCTCTTTATTCATGGTGAAGTATTCGAGATGAATCAAGAGATATCATTTTATTATTTTTTAACAGCTAGATATTCACCATTGGCTAAGGTTGTAAAAACAAATAAATCACTAAGAAAACACCTTTCTAAATACAAACATACACATTTTGAGGAGTGGGCTTCATTAAATGAGAATCTTGAAAAAGAACTGATAGAATCCTCTATTATGATTCCCTTATACTATGATACACGTCAAATTCCTTTTTCATCAGATTTAACGAATATTAAGATGAAATATTTTGGATATGTGGATTTTTCTCAACTTTGGATAAGACCTTTAATTTAAAATTCACAAGAAACCTAATCCACTTGTAATAATTATCACCCTATTTAATTTCCCTGATGCCAAAGGTGAATTTTTTAGGAGTACGGATACATCGCTATCAGGTCAATTAAACTGGTATCTTAGAGTCATCAACTTAAACAACAAATAACACCATCTCCATTTTTTCAATATTTTGAAGGACTCACAAAACAAAATTATTATCTCTCCACAGTTAACTATGAGAAGTTAGCTCGTTTTTTCGTTTTGGGGAACCATCGGTTTCAAAGCTTGATGACGATGTAGCGAGACTTCTTAATATAACATCAATTTATCAGTAGTCGTATCTAGAAACCTAAAAAAAGTCCATTTAGAAGATCTAAAGGGACTTTTCACTCATATAATCCTATCTATGGTTAAACAAATAAAATTGAATAAATTTAATTTTTCTTGTTTTATCTAATAAATTGTTTAGGCATTTCTTTAACGTGCTTATCATCATCACGCCAATCATAGGTTTCTTTCTGTGAAATATCTAAAGTTTGATCTCCAATTCTAACAATATTCTTATTTACCCATTGGATATATGGATCCGTATCTGGATAGTTCCAATATATATTTTTCTCTGAATCTGTATCAAGGTTAACTAATTCACCCCTAACAGCATCCGCACTTAATGATCCTGCATTATGAAAATAAGTCTTAATGAGATATTTTCCATCTGGAGATTTCACTGTTCGAATTAATTCACCTTTTGGAACACCTTGCAAACTAAAAAATTTCCAATATCCAAATCCAATTATAATTACTAACATAGTAATTATAGTTAGTAATACTTTTCTTTTTGTTTTTTTAATTTTACCTTTTGTATTTATAATACTCACTCATTCAACCCCAGTCCATAGAATATAAACCATATTATACCTTTAAATAAATGGTTTATATATCCAAAAATAAAAATCCTACCTTAATAGTTTTTATAAAAGGGCATATTTCACATAATTCTCGATATAGGAAGTTAATTTTAGAAGTTATTGAATATAATCATAAATATTTTTTGCTAATAATAAACAAGTTACTGTTATGAAAAGGGCACGAACATACCCACTTCCCTTTTTTATAGCAAATTTGGATCCGATAATCCCTCCAGCAATTTGTGCAACTCCCATTATGAAACCATACGCATAGTTTACTTGTCCTACATACATAAACATTAACAATGCACCAATATCGCTTCCTAAATTAAGCAACTTCGCATTACCTGCTGCTTTTAAAAAATCATACCCAATAAATAAAAGCGAAAACATTAAGAATGAACCTGTGCCAGGACCTAGAAATCCATCATAAAAACCAATAACAAAAACAAAAACAGTAAAAATAATGAAGTGTCGACCAGACAATTTCTTATGAGTGGAAATACTACCCCAATCCTTTTTGAATATCGTATAAATAGCAACAGCACCAAGCATGATCAGCATCAATGGCTTCAGTACCTCTGGGTTCATTAAATGAACGGTCCATGCACCTATTATGGAACCTATAAAAGTGAGTGGGAATAATCTAAATCCTGATTTCAAATCCAGGTTACCAGAACGATAAAACACAATATTACTAGTTACACACCCCATTGTCGATGCTAATTTATTCGTGGCTACTGCACTTGCTGGATTCAGCCCTGTAAATAATAAAGCTGGCAAAGCAATTAGTCCACCACCACCTACAACCGAATCAATAAATGAAGCTAAAAATCCAAAAACAATCAAAATAATTAATACTGATGGGTCTAAGTAAAAATCCATATTATCAACCTTCCTTTAGTCACTATCAGAATAGTAACTAATAATTTGCTAAATGTAAACAGTTATTGTAACGTTAAAATATAAAAGTAAACATCGGAGGACGAAAAAAGTGGACTACATAGTGCAACAGCTTAAAAAAATTGGTTTCAATGAATATGAAGCTAAATCTTATGTATCTCTTGTTAAACAAGGGCCTGTCACAGCCTACCAAGTAAGTAAAGATTCAGGTGTCCCAAGAGCGCGAATTTATGAGATTTTAGGTAACCTTGTAGAAAAAGGAATTGTCATGAGGGAAGAAATAAATGACACCACTCGCTATTCACCTCTGCCTGTTGAAATCTTTTTACAGAAGGCGCAATCAGAATGGCAGTCTACTTATGAAGGAATCAGTGATTCATTAAAAACACTAGAAACTTCCGAGGAAAAAACGGATAATCGAGTCATTACTTTAAAAGACAATAAAACAATCATTAGCTATTGTCAGGCATTAATAAAAAAAGCAGAACGACGTATTGTCATTTCAATGTGGGATGAGATGTATGAAGCGTTAAAAGAAGATCTATCTGAAGTAGCTGATAAAGTTACAATACAAGGTATTACCCTGCATGTTGAAAATCCCATTAAAAATCTAGAAGCCCATCGCATAACACCTTATACAGAAACCCTGTCTACAGAACATTGGTTTATTGTATCGATAGATTCTAAAGAGATGATTTATGGACCATCACTTGAAAAGCGTAATATTGCTTTTTATACAGATGACCCCGTTCATATATACTTATTAGAGGATTATGTATGGCATGATGTTTTAGTGAATCGACTTGTCCGACGTAGCCAAGACAATTTGGAGAATTGGATTGCTACAGAGCGAAAAGCATTCTTTACGGAAGAATAAGAAGCATTATTTAAATTAGAGTTCTTTGTTCAACCTGACTGTTGAACAAAGAACCATGTATATTCTATATACATTTGGTTAACATAACGTCTAATTATCGGTAGCGAAGAAACAGGTGTCCCCTTACTCTCAGAAGAGATTCGCCTTTTTCTTTTTCTGTGACTCTATGCACCTTTTTATACATTCCTATTCTAGAGCGACTTTTGGCTTCCCTATGTTTTCCTATTTTTTTTATAAAACTTTGTATACTCTTAGCATGGTTTTTTACCGAAATGCTGGCGTACCTTAGTTGTTTTGCTCAGAGTTTCAGGTACCTGTAAATGTGTTTATTTAAAATGCTCGAACGTGATATCCTTGGGCTACTTATTTTAGAATCGAATCGTGGAGATTGCGTGTTTATATACAAGCTGTTGCTTCCCTTCAAATTCTATTAAAATAGAAAAAGTATCATATCCTCTTATTATTCCTTTTATATGTAATCCTTTGACCAGAATTAATGTGATATCCTTCCTCTTTTGAAATGCTTCTTGTAACAATTGTTCCTGGAAAATTAGCATATTTCTACCTCTGTCCTTTTGAAATGCTTGAAATTTTGTTTCCAACGAGTTCACCCCCTATTCTTCTCATACCGTTACGAGGTTTTCCATGTCTTCTTACGTTCATTGATGCAAACGTTCTATTCCCTTCATGCTCTCAATCACTTTCTCATCACTCACTATATAATATATCTCATTTCCCTTTCGCTCATAGGAAACCATCTTAAACTGTTTTAACTTGGCTAATTATTGTGACATTGTAGATTGTGGAACACGTAGTAACTTCTGTAACTCGGATACATTTAATGGCCCTTTCGAAATTAATTCTCGAACTATCATCAAACGCATAGGATGTCCAAGCATCCGCAATATATCTGTAGGTCTCTCGTAATCACCAATATTTATATAAAAAGCTTCTGACATAATCTCTTCTCCTTTTTTAGTAAGCATTTTCTACATCCTAAAATCCTCTATTTGTTTTGCCAATGTTTTAGATAAACACGGGCTACCTTCAAGTGGTTTTGTTTTCATAACTATGTTATTTCCGAAGAAGCTCCCTATGTCCTCTTTGTATCTTACATTGCTTCGGATGTATCTTACTAAATAACTCATTTAGTTCTCTTTGTTTTATATTTTCTAGTACGTTTAATTCCCGTCCAAACGTTTCCCTCCAAGCAATTTTTACTACTTTAATATGCTACATAGAGGACGGAGTTTTAAGCTATTAAGGATTTCTTTTTGTATCTAAAATCAAAAAAGAAAAAGATAAGATCCGGGAACACGATCTTATCTTTAGCACAAGGAGTAAACCAACTGATAACCATCATATTTATATTATAATTTCTTTTTTGTTAATTTTGAATATTAGAGTCGTAATTTAGTAGTCTATCTATATTGAGAAATTTATTACAAATTTAGTTAAAACCAAAGTGGATGTCACTTTACCTATAAATTGGCCGAAAATTTTAATAAGAAGCATAAAGTTAACAACAGTTGAGGTGTTTTTATGCTAAAAAAACCTAGAATATAAATAAAACCTTCACTAAAAATAACACCAACAATAAGTAAATCTCTTACGCTAATCTAAATTCTATAAATAAAAAGTAGATTTTCTGTACGTTAAAAAATCGACTTTTTAATGAGTAATTTAAAAATTGTATAGTGGTCCTATAACAAAACACTGATTCCGTACTCTAAGGCTAAACTTCTTAATATAGCAGTAAGCATCAAACACTCCCCCTCTTTGATACATTTCATTCGATAGGTTAATAAGCTTTTCAAACGCCATTCCGCGGTTTCCTTGTCTCATCTTTATTCCTCATTTTTGTTAAAAAGATTATTTTGTTCAGTTGTTTTTCATTAATCAGAAAAAATTGTTCCATGCTTCTTACATCCTTCTTATACATTGGCATTACAAATATCTCTTCATTTCTTAATAGTTGGAACTCTACACATCGTTTTTCTTTGTTCCACCCGTAACATGCCATAGATACATTTTTGGTTCCTTTCTTTCTTCTATTTCCCTCTACCCTTTGAATAAAAACTTAATATTCCCTTAATAATATGGACACATGGTTATCTTTCTCCGATTCCCTTATATGAGCAGTTAGCTATTGCTAGCTGCTTTTTTACTTATCCCATGTAATAACCTTGTTCTTTTACCTTTTCCCATTTATCAACATCAAAAATTGGGTCTTCATTGCGTTTCCGAACATAGCAATTGGTAACCAACTTTACCTTTACAAATTTTTTATCAAAATCTTTTGTCCATTCCTCAGTGTACGGTTCCTCACTGATCACTTCTTCAATGTATTGCTCTAATAAATTTATATCCATTCCCCTTTTCTAATAAAATAGCGTTTTCATTAAAAGTTCTTTGGAATTCAATAATTTAAAATGAGTGTATTTAAATTCTCTTTTCCGTTAAAATAAAAAAGATTAAATAAACGTTTTAGAAGGGATTATTAATGACACGAATTATACTTTTTGATGGGGACTGCAACTTATGTAATCAAAGTGTTCAGTTTATTATTAAAAGAGATCCTAAAGAATATTTTAAATTTGCATCACGCCAAAGTAGTATTGGCATTCAGTTATTAAATCAATACAACATTAGCGAAACAATAGATAGTGTGATATTAATTGATAATAATAGGGCTTATACAGAATCCGATGCCATACTGAATATTTGTAAATACTTAAAAGGAAGTTGTAAATTATTATTTATCCTTTTAATAATTCCAAAACCTATTCGAAACTTTTATTACAAAAAAGTTGCAGAAAATAGATACAAATGGTTTGGCAAACAAAACCAATGTCTTATTCCTACTCCGGATATCAAGAAAAGATTTTTAAGGTAGTTGAAAATATAAACATTTTCAAAAGTCTCTCAATGAGAGGCTTTTTTTCATTTTTATAGCTTACTATTCCTCATAGTTGTGTTTTCTTCTATGACTTTTATAAAGTTAAAATGTCCATCAAGATAACAATCATTGATATAACCCCAAAAATATATTTCATTAACTTCACTTAAAGTAAAATTTTCATTTTTTCATTCAACCAAGTTCATAACATATTCTTTTCCCCCGATAAAATAATGATTAGGTGTCCCATGCCCATTTTATCCACTGGAAATAATATCTTTCACGTACTTACATATTAGAAACTTCATTTCTGATTCTTATGCAATAGCAATTTTGTTCATTTTTTTGATACATTTATGAAACATTCACATGGTATCTTCAATATGTTCTATTCTTTTTGAAAAACCATGTGAGAATACCAAAATAAGAAGCCCTAGAGCCCTAACTCTAGGGCTTCTTGTTTTCAAATAAGGTTTTTGTTAAATATTCAATTGAACCTTTTTACACTCTCCCTGTTACTAGGCCACAAGATATTGAGAAACCTTATAAACTTGTAATACTAATATAAGGTTTCTCAATATGAACCAATGATAGATAAAACATTTGAATGTATCAACCATAGAAATAGAGCCCCTTTTAATTAGGACTTTATTTCTATGGTTTCATTATGAACTTTTGCAATTATATCCTGCAAAGTTCAAATAATACTTCTTTTTTTGATGTCTTTAGGATTCATTCCCCATTTTATATCCCGCATAGTTCAGATAAAATCCCTTGTTAACATAAGTTATATCGCTGTAACAATACTTTAAATCCCACTACGTTTAGACAAAACAGGAAACAAATCTACATTGATGGCCTGTTACATAAGTTTATATCCCACACAGTTCAGATAAAACTGGACACTATGACCATGTACATGTAGGCTGGCAAGACTTTATATCTCACATGGTTCAAGTAAAACTCTATCTATACACGAATGGTGTATCTTTTGAAGCGTTAGAATACTAATGAAGAAATAAATAATTCTAATTATAAAAGCGAGTTAATATTATTTTTTGGCGGAATTTTCAATAATTATAAATTCACCTTTTCTATTTTTGGGACGTTTCATTTATAGAAGATAAAAATAACATAATTTTCTCAATAAGGAATTTTATTCTTTTAATATGATTTTTTAACAATTCATGGTATATCTGAATTAAGGGGACCTTTTCGGTTGATTAGGGAGAAAGATTATAAAAATGATATGGGAGGAACAAAAAATGTCATTGAAAAAGAAATTAGGAGTTGGAGTGGTTTCAGCCGCTCTTGGTTTATCTTTAATTGGTGGGGGAACATATGCATATTTTAGCGATCAAGTTGTAACAAATAATACATTTGCTGCAGGTACATTGGATTTAGCTATGCAACCAACTACTTCACTTAACTTAGAAAATTTAAAACCTGGGGACAAAATATTAAAGAAATTCAATTTAAAAAATAGTGGTACATTAGATATTAAAGATTTAATGATGAAAATAGACTATACTGTAAACGACTTAAAACAAAATAATACTACAGAAGATTTCGGTAAACATATTAAAGTACAATTTCTTTGGGATTGGGATCCTGCAAAAAACCCTGCATACGAGACAACTCTTGCAGAACTAAAATCACAAAGTTCAGAGATTGTATCCAAAAAAGTATTTCATTCTAAGTGGACTGAAACAGGGGGATTAAAACCTGGGAAAATGGATTGGTTTTGGATAAAGTTTATATTTGAGGACAACGGAACAGATCAAAACGTTTTCCAAGGGGATAGTATTGCACTAAAAATGGAGTTCCAAGCCAATCAAACAGAGGGAAAAGAAAGATAATCTTACAAAAATATTGTTGTGAAAATGTAAAACTGAGCTTGTAATTTTTTATAATTTGTAAAATTGACCATTAAATATTCATATAAAAAACCAGTGATATTAGTACATGTGTATAATATCGCTGGTTTTTTTGAGTTTAACATTTTGTATATTTAGTAAAACTATTTTTCTTTCGGAAGTACTATTCTTTTATACAATTGAACTGTAATCAAATAGTAAATTAAGTAAATCACTACGAAAATGACAAGCGGCAACCAAATTCGGAAATACGGATCAATCAAAAGCGGACCGAACATGTTCATACCAACTAATATATGAGCAATACCCACAATTGCCGGTACTAAGAATATAAAGAATAACTCTTTATAAATCGATTGTGTTAATAACCCCCGGCGGACACCAATTTTACGAAGCATTTGATAACGTGTGCTGTCTTTCGATGCGCCAGATAGAATTTTAAACATTAGGCAACTTGCCATCATTGCTAAGAACGCAATTCCAACGAAGAAGCCCATAAACATGAATCCACTGGCCAAACCATGACTCAGATTATACATTTGATACGTACTACCTAATTCTTTCGCTTTCACATTTTTATATTTCGCTACCTGTAATTCATCAAGTTTTTTCCATTCTCTTAAGTGTGCTCCAAAATCATCTGTTTTCCCAATAAACACAGTATGTTCTTTTTCCTTCATACTATCGTATATGTTTGAGTCTATAATTTTTATTTGATGATCAGGATACATATAAGTTGGCTGGATTGTGAAGAATGCTTCTTTCCATTGTTTTGTTTTCGTATCATCGTTATACAGTTTATACAGCTGTTTTGGCAATGTAAATGCATCCTTAGGAAATTCCTCTAAAACTTTCATCTTCTTCCCATTTTCACTATCTTGTGCTAATGGACGATTTTTCTCAACATCTTCTTTTATGTAATATACATACTGACCATCTACTTTGTAGCGATATTCAAACTTCTCTTGAAATAAGATGCCACTCAAAATTTTCTTTTCTTCCACTGTTGGATTATGAACGATTGAATCGTAAACTTTTTCTTTATCAGTCGTCTTTAGAACGTTATTTTCAAATGCCATACCACAAGCAATTCCACCAGCGCCAAGAGCCACTAGGATTGCTACCGTTGCAAGCACCCGTGTTAGGCTATTAATTCGGAAATTCAATTGTGCAAAAGTAAAAGCATTCAGTCCTTTTTCACAACGTTTTTTATTACTCTTTATCTTGTTAAGCATAACTGGGAGAAGTGATCCAAATAACATGTACGTACCGATTGTTGCTGTGATTAATCCAATACCCATGAATTTAGGTACGTTTACTAGCTCTTTTTCCTGTAAATGTGCGATATGGATCAATGATGCATACCCAATACCTAGCAAAATCAGACCAAGGAATGCAACTACACCTGTTATTTTTCCTTTTACAGCAATACGATCTGTTTTTGCATCTGCATGTACAAGTTGTAGTACAGAAATACGAGATAATTTCATACTATTCATGATTGCTGATACTATAAATAGTGCAAAGAAAAAGAGGCAAGTAACAGCCATAGATGGTATATAAAATGCTTTATAACCTTCACCAGAAAATTCCAACTGCTTCATTAATAACTGACCAATACTTTGTGCAAGCCCTATACCAACTGCGATTCCAATTGCAAGAGATGCGGCACCAATTACGATTGTTTCGATAAACATAAGTGAGGTAACTTTATACCTTCTTGCCCCTAACATCATGTACATGCCAAATTCTTTTTGGCGAAGAGCTAATAAAAAAGAATTTGCATATAAAATATAGAAAAACGTTACAATCGCTAATAAAACGGAACCGATTTGGAATGCAAATGCAACCGTATCAGCATGCGGATTGGATTCAAGGAACGCTTTATTTAGTGATAACGTTTGAAACATATAAAAAGTTGAAATCGATACAATCAAACCAACAAGTAAGACAATATAGTCTTGTAACTTACTTTTTAGCCCTGACATGGAAAGTTTAAATAACATGATTGAACTTCCTTCCTTACGCTTTTTGTGTGCCAAAGTTTGCAAGCACGTCTAAAATTTCTTTATAGAATTCTTCACGGGTACCACCGCGATGAATTTCTTTATACAACTCACCATCTTGAATGAATAAAATACGCTGACAGTAACTTGCGCTGTAAGGATCATGCGTAACCATCATAATGGATACACCTTGTTCTTTATTTAAGCTTGTCATGGCATTAAGTAAACTCGTTGCATTTTTAGAATCTAGAGCTCCAGTCGGCTCGTCTCCCAAAATAATTGCTGGTTCATGAACTAACGCACGTGCTGCTGCGGACCGTTGCTTTTGTCCCCCAGATACCTCAGAAGGATACTTTTGAAGTATAGCTGTAATGCCTAACATATCAGCTACTTTTTCTACTTTCTTTCCAATATTACGAGATGCAACACCTTGAAGGGAAAGGGGTAGTGCGATATTTTCATATATAGATAAATTCTCTAATAAGTTAAAGTCTTGGAAAATGAATCCTAATTTTTGCGAGCGGAAATCAGAAAGCTCACCTTGCTTCATTTTCGTAATATCCGTTCCAGCAATTTCAACAACGCCACCCGTTGCTGTGTCTAACGTTGAAATTACATTTAATAATGTTGTTTTACCAGAACCAGAAGGGCCCATAATACCAACAAATTCTCCCTCTTGAATTGTGAATGATACACCTTTTAATGCGTGTGATTGATTCTCGCCTTTTTTACCGTACAATTTTTGAATGTTTTTTACATCTACAACTGGTTTTAACATATTTATCCTCCTACGTTTGTTTTTGATTTCGATAAACTAAGGGTTATTCATATTTGCTCCTAACAAAATAATCGTGTTGCAACTAACTTTTTCATGAGGTTGTCACGATGTATCCACTTGGAACCTGTAAAGAAAATTTTCCTTTTAATTTCTCCTCACTCCTCATCGCTTCGAATACATACATGATAAACTATGAAAATTAGGAAACACCCTGTAAAATCCTTAAGAATTCTTAAGTTTTACAAAAAAAGCTTATGGAACCTGTAATTCCATAAGCCGATCTATTGGATTGGATGTTCAACAATAAAGGACATCCAGCCATCTTTATATTCTGCATGTATATTGCCATGATGAAGTTCAACAATTTTTTTTGAGATAGCAAGCCCCAGTCCATTTCCCTGGTCATCTTTTCTTGCCTTGTCCCCTCTGAAAAATCTTTCAAACAATTTATTGGGATTGCTAACAGGCGGTCTCTCGACTTTATTTGATACTTTCAAAATTGCCTTGTTGCCTATTAGTTCAAGACATATAGATAATTCGGATGGTTTCATGCTGTACTTTATCGCATTCATAAAGAGATTTTCATATACACGTACCATTTTTTCTACATCTATGAAGATAGGTATTGTTTCTTCCGCGATAGATCTTTGAACAATTAAACTTTCCTTTTCAAATATAGGTATGTATTCTCCAACTATTTGTTCCAACAAACCTGATAAATCAACTTCATTAAGGTTTAACTTAGCATCTATGCCTGATAAACGAGTATATTCAAACAGCTCATCAATTAAATATTTCAGTCTCTGTGACTTTGAATACGTGGTTTCAAGGTATTCCTGTAATTGTGTGTTACTGTTGTATTGCCCTCTTTTTAATAAATCTATATAGCCAATAATAGATGTTAACGGGGTGCGTAAGTCATGAGATACATTGGTTATAAGTTCATTCTTTGTACGTTCCAATCGCCTTTCTTGTTCAAATGTATGCTCCAATTCCTTAGACATATAATTTATATTTTGAGCAAGTTGGGTCAATTCGTCCTTCCCCTTAATCCCAATTGTCAAACCCAGTTTTCCATTGGCAATATCATTCACATTATCAGAAATGAGCTTCAAATATACTATTTTCTTTCGAACCAATATCAAAAAAAATATTATAAAGTTAACGATTGCGAACGCAAATGAGAACAACAATGCCAAATTGGCTTCAAACATACCAAAATCTTCGTGGTTTCTAAATAATGGATCTATGACGTATTGCACAACAAGGATTGTTAAACAAAACGAAACAAGAAAACTAACTGCAACAGCACCCAGAAGTTTTATAATTATTTTATTTCTAAAGCTAACCCTCTTCATATTTTATACCCAATTCCCCAAACGGTTTTAATATAAATGGGATGTTTAGAATCCTCTTCAATTTTGTCTCTTATTTTTGTAATATGGACCATAACTGTATTATCTGATTTATAAAAAACCTCTTTCCAAACTGCTTCATATATTTTCGCAACGCTCAGGACAACCCCTTTGTTGCGGGCAAGTAGTTCTAGAATAGCAAACTCTTTTGGAGTTAACCTTGTTTCTATTCCCCTTACCCATACTTGACGAGTATCTGTATTCACGGTTAAGTCACCAATTTCTAGAATACTTTTATTATGCTCTATGGACGTATTGTATTTTTTAAATCTTCTTAATTGGGATTTTACCCTAGCGATTAATTCTAGTGGGTTAAACGGCTTTGATAAATAATCGTCTGCACCAGAGGCTAGACCCTGAATTTTGTCTATATCCTCAGATTTTGCAGATAGCATGATGATAGGTATATTGCGGTCTTCCCTAATCTTCATACAAGCTTCAATACCATCCATATTCGGCATCATAATATCTAAAATAATCAAATCAAATTCCTTTTCTTCTAACAATTGTAAAGCTTCCATAGCATCTTCTGCCTTTTGAGTTTTCAGACCTTCATTTTCCAAATAAACAGAGATAAGATTTCTAATCTCTTTATCATCATCGACAATAAGAATTTTTGATTCCATATGATTCCTCCATATTTTTTCTCGTATTAAACAGCTAAAAACATAAGCAGGTGAGATATTTGTATCTTCTTTTTTTCTGAAGACAAGAAATAACATAATGTATATACGTAATAGCGTTCTCCCTAATATTTTGTTCACTATTTACTACTAATCCATATACAATAAATAAGTTCCTTTTCTCTTTAAATTTTTCTTATAGTAAAAAATAAAATTCCTTATTATTTTCCACTAATAAAATAATTGTCTTGAGATTTCTTCTTTTAATTAATTTTTCTGTGAATACACCTGTACTCAGTCCATATTTGACAATGTAATTTACTTTCTTCAAATCAATTCCTTGAATTATTTTGTCTCCAAGAAACCTTGAACTTGGAATGGCTGTACCAATTGATTTTTAGTGCATTATATACAGAAATAAGAAAGCGAATTGTTTTTATACCTAATCATCCCACAGATTTAAACTCATAATTATACTCTAGAGTCCAAACCTTAAAAAAAAGAGGCAAAAATTCTTAAGAATTCTTAAGCTTTCTACAGCATTTTGTCATAAGAATATATGAAGACTCTTAAAATGTTAGCTGTTTCTCCAATAACACTCACTATTTGCCAATCCGAAGAACAAAAAGAACTTGTAGGAATCCCTACAAATCCTTTTTCAGATAATGTATAAAAGATGAATTAAGCTATCTCATTACGCGTAACGGGGAAACCATCAATATGGATTGATTTCATTATATAACAAATTTTACCATATGCACTTTTGATGTTTGAAAATCTAGTTAATTGATAAAAAGGAATAAACAAATATTTTAACCCCCTAAAAATCCTAATCTAATATTTCGTGAAAAATATTTGAAATCAATATAAATTTCATAATATATTAGTAAAAATGTATACATAGGTAAATAGAGAAGAATATAGCGTCCTTACAAAAAATATTTATATTTATGAACATCAAAACTTTTCCCAATATTCAGAACCACTTTTTGTAATCCAATCCACATTTTGTTGATACTAATATAGTTACAGATATGCTAAAATTCATTTGAACATTGCTTTTGGGAATACAATTTATCATAATCGCGATTTATTTTCTACAAACTGATTGGGTTCCAACCCAAATTGCGGTGTTATTCCGCAGTCCTTAATAAATTGTTAAGGACCTTTTTTATTTGTCCTTTAGCTGCGAAAATATAAAATTTTCATAATGGGAATACTTCATAATTTTAGATTAATAACAATCTGGCGAGAGTCCTTATTTAACATAAATATGACAATAACATAGTTAGTTTTTATAAAAAGAAATAATTAAGATATAAGATGATATAATAAAAATGAAATGAACACCCCTACTTATTTTTAAGGCAAGTAAGTAGATTTTATTTCATTAGTTTAAAGCTATGTACAAAAAAATAACCCCTAGGGGTTATTTTTTTGTACATAGCTTTATTTTTCAAATTCTTTAAAAGTATCTTTTAAATCTTTATCTGTTATTTTTATATCTGCTTTCTTGAATAAATCTTTAAAGAATTGTTGTTGCCATTGTTGATCTTGTAAACGCTTCTGTTCTAATTCCTTACGAATATTATCTTTTTCTTGATCAAAAGGTTTTAACTCTTTTTTCTCTGTTAATTTAATAATATGGTAACCATGAGAAGATTTTATTGGATCACTTACTTGTCCAGCTTCTAATTTATAAGCAGCTTCTTCAAATTTAGAATCCATTTCACCTGGACCAAACTCAGGTAATTCTCCACCTTTTTCTTTTGAACCAGGATCTTCTGAATATTGTTTTGCTAATGCTACAAAATCTTCTCCATTATTTAATTTTTCTTTTATTTCTTTCGCTGTTTTTTCATCTTTTACTAAAATATGACTTGCCTTTAATTTTGGTTTATAGTAATCTTTCATTTCCTTTTCCGTAACTGAAGCTTTAACAGCTTTTTCAAAGGCTATTTGCGTTTTTATTTTTGTTTTAAGATCATCTTCATCTTTAGCACCAGCTTGTGTTAAATAGGATTTAAAATTATCGCCCATTTGTTTTTTTAATTCTTCAACTTTTTTCTTTGCTTCATCATCTGAAACTTTATATTTATCTAATAAAATCTTGTCTAACATTACTTGTTGTAAAACAGGTTTTCCTGCTGTTTCTTTTAACTTTTTATTAAATTCTTCTTGTGTCAAATTTCCTGATTTCGATGTAACAAGATTATCAGAATTACCACATGCAGATAATAATAAAATACTGCTCATTGCAGCACCTATAAAAATATGTCGTTTATTCAATGTATTATACCTCATTCTATAAATTGATTTATAGTCTAGTATATTTTATTTCCTTAATAAAACAAAATTTTTATAAGAAAAAGTTTTTGTTTATTTCCATTAAAAATGTAATATAGATTCACTAAAAACAAAGGTATTCACCTACTTTTAAGTATAAGCTAATAGCTGAATTAAGGTCTAACAAAGGGATTATGCCTTTGCCGTAGACTTAAAACTACAAAGTAAACTTTTGGGTAAAAGTTTACTCCTTATTTATTGACTATGAAGTAACCACATAGTTTATAGTATGAATATTATTCCTTATAGGAGGCAATATAATTAGATGGATAGCTATAAGTTAACTAAAAGTGATGTAATTAAGATATTTAATACAACGAAAGAAACACTTCGATTCTATGAAGAAAAAGGACTAGTTCAGCCAAAGGTAGGTAAAAATAACTATAGACTTTATAGTAATGAAGACCTACAGAAAATTAGCCAAATCTTTTTTTGTAAGGATATAGGTTTTTCAATTGAAGAAATTGATTTAGTAATAAATAAGAAAAATATAATAAACAATATAAATATCTTAAAGAACAAAAAAAATGATATTGAAGCTGAAATTTATCGATTTATGGAAATGCAAGAGAAAATTACTAGGATCCTCGATCTCCTTCAAAATAGAAGTAGAAAATTCAATGAAATTCAGAGTGTCTATTTTGAGGAAAGAAAATATTATCATATCAAAGGAGAAAATTTTAATAGTGTAAAATCCTTTTTTGATAAATTCCGTTCTATTTTTAAGCAAGGTGAATTTTTTCAAGAACAATTTATAACAATGTGTCCTATTAAAAATTTATTCAATGATGATCTGGGACTATCAGTTTATTATCCTGTTTTGAATGATACAAAAATAGAGCATGTTAATATTCTTAGTATACCTGCAGGTGATTATCTTTGTGTTGATTACCTATGTACAGAAGAGCATATGGATGAAGTACGACGTCAAATATATACAAATATTACAGATTATATAGAGAGAAATGGTTTACAGTTTAGATCATGTAATGTAATTGAAACAGATTTACATGAATTAAATCTATTTTATCCCGAAGGACAGATAATTATGAATATACAAATTCCTGTTGAAGAAAAATCAAAATACCAAAAGAAATGAGCATTTATTTATGCAACACAATTTATAAGGAAGGTATACAAATCGGCCCTTTTATCAAAATGTGCTTAGTATGATTTTTTTACGAAGTGCTGGTAGTCCACTTATTATAAAATCATAGAATCTCTTTAAGTTAATACAAACTAAAGCCAATTTCCTTAACTTTGAAGTGAACCCGAATAGTGGTACATGAAAAAACACCTCCTGAATTCGCATACTAAGTATGCAAATTCAATGGAGGTGTTTTCGGTTTGAAAACAAGAGTTCATTACCCAAAAGAAGTAAAGTGGAAAGTCATTAAAATGAAAAAGGATGGGTATTCCAATCGGACCATTATGGAGAAGCTTAGATCTGAAAATGTCTCCCAAATTAAGACATGGATGAAATGGTATCGCACCAATCAAACGTACCGTTTTCAACAACTTGTAGAAAAACAATATTCTTATGGAAAAGGGCCAAAAGAGTTAAATGAATTGGAACGGCTACAGTTAGAAAATAAACAGTAAAAAACAAAATTACTTATATGGGGAAAGTATCTGGAAATCGAAAGGAGTTGAACCCGGAAACTCTAGTTCATTTATGGAATAACTTCAAAACAAAAATAACGGTTAAAGAATTTTGGAATGTATTAGAATTACCTCGTTCCACATTTTATTGTTGGTTACAACGAACAGAGGACCTTAGAAATGATATAGAAGAGAAAATAAAGGACGTTTGCCTTAGGCATAAATTACCTGCAAATACAAATTCACAATAGATTTCCCATTTTAATATCTCTGCATTTTATCTTTACATCTACATGTTATTCTCCTCATGTAAGTATCTTACATTTATTAATAATGGAAATAGTGAAAGACTTTTAATTGGTTAAACTAGAAAAAAATATTTTTTCGAGAAAATAAATCGTGGGGAAGATAGAATATGGAAAGAACAATTTTAATTGTGGAAGACGAAGATATTTTACGTGAAATTATGAAGGATTATTTACTAAATGAAGGATATAAGGTCTTAGAAGCGATTGATGGGAAAGAAGCATTGTCTACATTTGAAGAACATGAAGTACATTTAATTATTCTAGACATTATGTTACCAGAATTAGATGGTTGGACGGTGTGTCGACGAATTCGTAAAACATCTAATGTGCCTATTATTATGTTAACGGCTCGGGTTGATGAAGATGATACTTTACTTGGATTTGAACTAGGAGCAGATGATTATGTTACAAAACCATACAGTCCCCCTATTTTATTAGCGAGAGCCAAACGATTAATTGAAAGTCGACATTCTTCTAAAGTTAATATATCAATTAAGGACACATTAACTAGAAGTAGCATCCATGTACATTATCCCTCCCGTACAGTAACTGTCGATGAAAAAGATATAAGTTTGACGCACACAGAATTTGAAATATTAACATATTTAATGCAAAATCAAGGGATTATTATTTCTAGAGAACAATTAATCACTAAAATATGGGGGTACGAATTTACAGGGGATGATCGTACAGTCAACAGTCATATCCGTAATTTGCGTCATAAATTAGGAAATAGAGCAACTTGTATTGTAACAGTTTTCCGAGCTGGTTATAAATTTGAGGATCAGATATGAAAAAAGGAATTGTATTAAAATTATTTATATTAACAACGGCATTATGCACACTTATTTTAGTAACTATTTTTATTGGACAAACCATATTTTTCAAGCAATACTATGCAAGTCGAAAAGTTAATGATATTAAAAAGAGTATTCAATCTTTTGAAAAAGCATATGTAAAATCTGGAGATGACGCGAAAGCAATTCAAGAATTGGAACAAGATTTCTATCAAGAGAATGCGACATGGATTACAACGCTAGACAGTGTAGGGAATATAAAATATGCAAATGGGTTCTCTTTAGAAATTCAATTAGATCCTAATAAAAATAAATTTTTTTCTAATCATGTAATTCATATTCCAATGTATAGTTTTATCGATTTAGAGGATATGCAAAGGCTGCAGTTTCGTTTAGCACAGGGGAATCGTATTATTATTGATGGGATACAACAAGGTGATACAGTAATACCGGCGATTTTAACAGTAGAAAATGAGAATTTGGTATTGGAGAATAAGCACCTTTCAGAAAGGTTATATGGAAGAAAAGACACAACGGATCTGTCACCAAAAGAAAGCTCAAAGTTATACTTATCAGGAAACATTAAGCAAGTACAAATTCCAGAGGTAACGATAGGGCCAAGCTTTATTTATACAAACCGTGTATTAATAGACAGGATAAAACAATTTCAGGTAAATTTAATATTAAATGAAAAAGATAAAAAATTAAATTCTATGGAAATAATGGATTATGAGCAAAATGATATTAAATATAAAATATTAATTAAACCAATAAAGGATGTAAATGGCAAGACAAATTATTTTTTTGCTATGACATCATTACAACCAGTGGACGAAGCTGTACAAATGATAAAAGATTATTATATTTATTTAGTTATATTAGTCCTAATTCTTATTGTTTTAGTCTCGTTCTATTACTCAAAAAAAATTGCGAAACCATTGTTACAAATAAATGATACTACAAAAAAAGTTGCGGATTTGGATTTTTCAGAGAAGATACCTATTACTACAAAAGATGAAATAGGTGATTTATCAAACAGTATTAATACACTTTCTATGACTTTGCATTCGTATATTAACCAACTGCAGCAAGACATAGAGAAAGAAAAGCAATTAGAAAATACACGTAAAGAATTTATTTCTGGTGTTTCACATGAGTTAAAGACGCCTTTAAGTATAATGAAGAGCTGTATTTCAATTTTGGAAGACGGTGTTGCTAGTAATAAAAAAGAGTATTACTTTAAAGCAATGTCAAAAGAAGTGGATAAAATGGATATGCTCATTATTGATATGCTGGAGTTAGCAAAATTCGAGTCTGGTACGTATAAAATGGAGATGGATGCTTTCCATATTGATGAGATGATTGATTATATATGCGAGCAATTAACCTTGGATATAACAACTAAGCGATTACATGTCCATAAGCACCTTTCTAAAATTGAAGTTATTGCAAACCAACATCGAATAGAACAAGTTATTACTAACTTTATTACCAATGCCATTCGTTACACGCCAGAAAATGAAAATATTATCATGTCAGTTATAGAAGAAAAGGAACGTGCGAAAGTATGTGTAGAAAATAAAGGAGCTCATATCGCACCAGAACATTTAGAGAAAATATGGGATCGTTTTTATCGAGGAGATACGTCTCGTCAACGCTCCAAAGGTGGAACGGGACTGGGACTTGCTATTTCAAAGAATATTTTAGAATTGCATAATGCACAATATGGTGTATCAAATACTGAAGATGGTGTATTATTTTTCTTCTATTTAAATAAAAGCGTGTAGAATTTGAGTTCTACACGCTTTTATTATTTTCAAACAAAACTGACCTCACCTGCACTTTATCTTTATCAGCGTTCATTAATTATTTTACTATCTAACAAAATTAATAAATAAATCTAACAATTTTAATATAATAAAAAACAATTTACCGACAATTGAACAGTTTGTTTGCTGCTTCGCTAGTATATAAACAGCTTCCGAACTGGGGAATAGCGTAATTTTATTAAAAAGTGAGGACAATGGAGTATTCTTTAACTGATTTCGACATTATCTGCATTTTATCTTTATCCCTCTCTATTAATCTATTTATGGTAAGAACCGGTTGAAAATACTGATTCAACCAAATAAAGGTTCGGATTTATAAATAATTAATAATTAATATAAAAATCAATAGAGAAAGGATAGATAAATAATGAAAAAAACAAAAAATAAGAACAAAACAAGTGTAATAACTACGGTAATTATATCGCTAGGGGCTGTTCTAGCAACAGCTTGTTTCATGTTCTTTTTAATTGGAAAATTTAATTCCACTCCTGCCAAAGGAGTAGCTCAAGAAAGTATTAAGCAAGTTAACAAGCAGCAACAAGAAAAGAAAAGTGAAACACCACCGACAAAACAAAAAAGGCCGGATGGAAAACCTGTAGGAAAAGTAGTTTACTTAACATTTGATGACGGTCCAAGCACATTAACTGGTCAATTTTTGGATGTATTAAAAGAGAACAATGTTAAATCAACATTTTTCATGCAAGGAAGTAATTTGCAAAATACCAGTCTTCAGGAAAATGTAAAACGAGCAATAAAAGAGGGGCATTATATTGGTGCACATAGTATGACGCATAATAGCAATAAGTTATATAAAAATGGGCAATTTGTACCAGAGATGAAAGAAACTCTAGCTCTTATACATGAAATTACAGGTACAAGCCCTAAATTAGTTCGCCCGCCATATGGTTCCGCACCAGGTCTAAAAAGCGAAGAAATTCGTAACCAAATTGTAGAATCTGGAATAAAAGTCTGGGATTGGACGATTGATTCTCATGACTGGGAATTAAAAGATAATCCAACTCAGATTGCAGAAAATGTAAAAAAACAAACAACAGAAGATATAGAAGTTGTTTTGATGCATGAAAAACCACAGACATTACAAGCTCTTCCTGAAATTATTAAATTTTATAAAGAGAAAGGATATGAATTTGGTGTATACAATGATGCAGAACATTTCCACCTGAATTTCCAGAAAGATCAACGTTTATAGTATGTAATTATCTTTGAAAATTGGTTTTTATCAGTAAAAACGTTACCTGATTTTATCGATAAAAACACTGTAAGAAAAGAAATTGTATATGATTTTTAAAAAAATTACAATCTCATTGATAAGTATCATTTCCTTAGCAGCTTGCGGGGATCCAGATAGTAAGAAAGACATTACTAGTTCAGTCAATAAAATAGACTCTTCTTCTATCACCCTAAAAAAAGAGTCCCCCTCTTCGTCTAACATAGATACTTCTACATTTAAATCTATTTTTAAAACAAGTGTATTTTTAGGGGATTCCATTACAGATGGACTTCATGATCTTGATGTATTAGACGAAGAAAATATTATAAGTGGTATAGGGAAATCAATTGGAGATGCTCAAGAAAATGTAGAGCAAGTAGCCAATCAAAAACCAGAAAATATATTTATTCTACTTGGGTTATGTAATCTTACTGACACAAAAGAATCTGCAGTAACCCAATACTCTCAATTGATTCAAAAAATAAAAGAAAAATTACCTAATACAAGAATAAATATCCTGTCAATTACACCAGTTACACCAGAACGTATACAAAAAGAAGAGCGTTATAAAAATATTAAGGATTTTAACGAAGGATTTAAAATGATAGCAAAAAAAGAACAAGTGAATTTTATCGATTTATCCCCGATATTTAAAGATAATCCAGAACTCTATATTAAGGACGGCATACATTTTAAGCCTGAATTCTATCCAATTTGGTTGGAATATTTAAAAAATCAATTAAAATAAACAAAAACATGTTTGTATTATTAAATTACTACTTTTAATGTGTGTAATGTTTATATAAAACTAATGTAAAAAGGAAGTGAACTATTGCAACTAGCAAGAATTCGCTTCCTTTTTATTTACCCCCACTTATACTCAATCTCAGAAATATAAGTATCAAATTATTCTTCTGTTAAGTTATTCAGTAACTAATTTTCAAACTTTACATTCTTTGAATTATCTCTATCTTATCTGCACCTTATCTTTACTTGTAAAGATTAATCTATATATTGTAAACGAAAGGTTCGCATTGAAAATAAAAATAGTATCGCTATATACACCATCGCTTACGAAATAATGACTTGAGAGGAAGATAAAAATGTTAAAGAAAGTATGTGTTTGTCTAGTTATGGGGACCATTGCATTATCCTCCGCAGCCTGTGTAAATAAAGGAACTGAAAAAACATCAAATAAGGTCACTCAAGAGGCTGTGCATGAAAAAAAATCGAAAAATAGTGCTGTTAAACCTATTTTTAAAAACAGTGTATTCTTTGGTGATTCCATTACTGAAGGGATGATTGATCAAGAATTAATCGATGATCAAAATATTATTGCTGACAAAGGTAAAGTTACAGCAATGGCTATAGAGGAAGATGTTAACAAAGTAGTAGAAAAAAAACCTGAACATATTTTTATGAGCTTTGGAACAAATGATTTACTGATGCCTATGGATCTTGAAGGAAAACCTATCGAAAATCCAGTCAAGTTTTCAATAGATAACTATTCAAAATTAATACAAAAAATAAAAGAAAAACTTCCAAATGTAAGCATACACCTTTTATCTGTTACACCAGTTATAGATAAGGTATTACAGGAATACCCACAATATAAACATATTGATGAATATAACGTGAAACTTAAAGAATTAGCAAAAGCTGAGAAAGCAGAGTACATCGATTTATCTCCAATCTTTGAAAAAAACAAAGATTTACATGATCAAGATGGTGTACATTTTAAAGCAGATTATTACGAGCTACTACTTGAACAATTGAGAAGTTCCGTTAAGTAATGCTTACACCTAAAATTTACAGTTCTTCTGTAAGAACTGTAAATTTTAAATAAAAAACACAGACAAAACTATTGTAGGAGGTGAAAGAACAATGGTGTTCAGTAGTTTAATTTTTCTTTTCTTATTTTTACCATTAGCACTTGTTATTTATTACGTATCACCTAAAGTTCTTCGAAATTTTATATTATTTATCGTCAGTCTCATTTTTTATGCATGGGGTGAGCCTGTGTATATAGTCATTATGATATTCTCCACCATATTTGACTATGCTAATGGTGTACTTATAGATAAATATAGAGATCGCAAGGGTATTACAAAAGCAATATTTATTAACTCTATAATAATAAATTTAGGAATACTTGGCTTCTTCAAATATTATGGTTTCGTGGTGGATAATATCAATACGATTTTCAACTTAAATATTGAGGTTGATACCCTTCCCCTTCCAGTAGGAATTTCTTTTTATACTTTCCAAACTATGTCTTATGTAATTGATGTTTATTTAGGGAAAGTACAAGCACAAAAAAACATTATTTCTTTTGGAACTTATGTTACGATGTTCCCTCAACTTGTTGCAGGCCCTATTGTAAAGTACAGTTATATCGATAAGCAATTACAGGAAAGAAAAGTAACATTCGATCGTTTTGGTCAAGGGATGGAATTATTTATTAAAGGGCTTGCGTTAAAGGTACTTTTAGCTAACAATATAGGACTTCTTTGGACAAGTGTAAAAACAACTTCTATATCAGAACTTACCATCCTGACAGCATGGATCGGGATTATTGCTTTTGCTTTCCAAATTTATTTTGACTTTAGAGGATATTCAGCTATGGCTCAAGGGTTAGGTAAAATGTTTGGGTTTGATTTTCCAGAAAACTTTAACTATCCCTATATCTCAAAAAGTGTAACTGAATTTTGGCGTAGATGGCACATATCATTAGGTTCATGGTTTAGAGAGTATGTGTATATTCCTCTCGGTGGAAATCGGACCGGATTAATCAAACAACTTAGAAATTTATTGATAGTTTGGTTCTTAACAGGATTGTGGCATGGAGCGAATTGGAATTTTATTGTTTGGGGATTGTATTTTGGATTATTTGTAACACTAGAAAAACTATTTCTTTTAAAATGGCTTAAAAATAGAATGAGCTTTATTGGACATGTGTATACACTTATCATTGTTTTAATTGGATGGGTATTTTTTGAATTTGAAAACTTAGCAGTAGCAATGAATTTCTTGGGAACAATGTTTGGGTTTAATCAATCTGTTTTCTTGGATAATGAAACGCTATATTATCTAACAACTAATTTTATGTTATTTATTGTCCTAGCAATTTGTTCAACACCATTTCCCCAAAAAGCGTTTGGATATATTAAAGAAAAGTTGAAGCTTCCAGGTGCAGTTGGCATTCCCGTTTTCTATATAGTACTAGTAGTTCTTTCAACTGCTTATTTAGTGAATGACACATATAATCCATTCTTATATTTTAGGTTTTAATGAAAACCTTTAGAACAATGAGTTTGTATTTAGTTTGAAAGAGGTGAGTTACTTGAATCAGTATGAAAAAATATACAAATACACAATGGCAGGGTTATTGTCACTATTTATAGGGGGAATGTTTAGTATAAATTTACTAACTCCCAATAAAACATTTTCAGATGCAGAGAATAGAAAGCTAGAACAGTTCCCAACTTTCTCTTTCCATAATCTAATAGAAAAAAAGTTTACTTCTAACTACGAAAAATATATTTCTGATCAGTTTGCATTCAGGGATTTTTGGATAAATGTGAAATCTGATATAGATTACACACTAGGAAAGAAAGAAAATAATGGTGTGTATATCGGTAAAGATGGTTTTTTACTTCAAAAGTTTAGTAAGCCTGAAGAACAAGATGTAAAAAACAAAATAGAAGCAATAAATGATTTTCATATTGCTAATCCTAATGTGAAAATGCAAGTCATGTTAGTACCTACAGCAATTAGTATTTTGGAAAATAAACTCCCAAATTATGTTTCTCATGGTGACGAGCTTACGTATATTAATAAAGTAAAAAAATCCTTAGATAAGGATATAAATTTTATAGATGTATATCCTGTATTGAGCTCAAAAAAGGATGAATATATATATTATAAAACCGATCATCATTGGACCACCAAAGGGGCATATTATGCCTATCAAGAGCTGGGTAAAAATATGAAATTTACTCCTAATGAAAATGTGGCATTCAACATTAAACAAATTACACATAGTTTTTATGGATCCCTATATTCAAAAGCAGGTTTTAGAAATATAGATCCTGATAGCATTGAATTATATGAGCCTAAGAAAGCGAAAAAATATAAAGTGGAATATCTTGATGAGAATAAAACATCTACCTCTCTTTATGAAATGGAGAACATCAAGAAAAAAGATAAATACACGATATTTTTCAACGGAAATCATCCATTAGTGAAAATATCAACTGATAATACGAATGGAAAAAAATTATTAGTTGTCAAAGATTCTTATGCAAATTCTTTACTCCCTTTTTTACTACCACATTTTAGTGAAATCCATATAGTCGACCTTAGATACTATACAGATAGTCTAAATATGTTGGTACAGAAAAATAAAATCAATGATATGTTAGTGCTTTATAATGGAAATACCTTCTTTGAAGATGCATCTATTAATAATCTATCCGAATAAATAGATTTATCCACCCCTTTAATAAATTTATGTTCATGGCTGTATTCATTAAATATAAAGCGTTAAAATCCTTGTTCAAATTAAATATTTAAAACAACTAAATAAAAGGAGAATTTAAACTAATGACACATTTGTTGAAATTTTTTAATATAAAATTCGTTATTACTATTATAGTTTGTACGATTACTTTAGGATCTTTAAGTGGTTGTTTTGGAAAAAAAGATAACGTTAATAACCTTTCAGCTACAGAAATAGGTGAGAAAATTAAACATGTTACTAACCTAGAAGAAATGAAAGAAGGAGATAGTAAAAAGCTTCAAAAGCTATATAACATAAATACGGATGAAGTCGAAAGCTTTGTGTTATATACCGCTCCTACAAATATCAAAGCTGATGAAATCGCTGTAATAAAAGTAAAAGATGTGAAAAATGTAGAAGACATTAAAAAGAACATTTCAAATAAGGTCGAAAAGCAATCAAAAAGCTTTAAAGACTATCTTCCAGACGAATATTTCTTAATAGAAAAACATGTCTTAAAAACAAAAGATAACTATATCCTGTTTGCAATATCAAAGGATGCTGATAAAGTTGAAAAAACATTTGATAAACTTTTAAAGTAATCAACCTCTAAATTAATAACTACGCCCAAAGCTGATTTTTTTATGATAAGGAAATCAGCTTTTTCTTTGTAAAATATTTTTTAATATAGGAAAACCGGATTTTATTTTTCATAAAATTTATTAACGTGGGTTTTATGTCATTTGGTTGGTGGGACCCCATTGCTATCAAGCTAAGATTTTAAAGTCCCCCCTAAACGGAAATTTTCTTTCTCTACAGGTAGTTACTTTGAGAAGGTAGCTCATCTTTTTCGTTTTGGGGGCGTTTATTTTTTAGTTGATGGTGAGTAGTTCAATAAATGCTTATTTTAATTTAAAGAATCAAAGATTAAATAGATAAACTGCAAAAGTGAATGATTCAAAATATGAGTAGAACACGCAAAACGCCTCTAGCATTTAAATGAGCTAGAGACGCTTTTATGTGTTTTATTCATATTAATTTCAATGACTAAAATTTGATATTTCTATATCGTCTTTTTGCCAAATGTCAACTTTAAATTCTACTGAAAATTAAACAGCCAGATGAACCTTATGTTTATCTCCACCTCTGCAACAGAACTATTTCAATTTTTAAGATGCATCTTCAAACTGACTATTGTATAGATCCGCATAGAATCCTTTCTTTGCAATCAATTCTTCATGATTACCACTTTCAATAATGTCTCCATCTTTCATAACCAAAATCAAATCGGCATTTCTAATTGTTGAAAGTCTGTGTGCAATCACAAATGATGTTTTACCCACCATCAATTTATCCATTGCTTCTTGAATAAGCGCTTCAGTACGAGTGTCAACCGAACTAGTAGCCTCATCTAAAATAAGTAACGGAGCTTTTTTTACCATGGCCCTTGCAATAGTAAGAAGCTGTTTTTGCCCTACAGATAAGCTCGCTTTATCATTTAATGCTGTATCGTAACCTTTAGGCAAAGTTCTAATAAAATGGTCCAAACCTACTGCTTTACAAGCCGCAACTACTTCTTCATCAGTTACATCTACTTTGTTATAAATTATATTTTCCTTAATCGTACCTTCAAATAACCAAGTATCTTGTAACACCATACAAAATAGATCATGAACATTTTTACGAGTAATTGAATTAGTCGGTACATCCTCAATTTTTATTTCACCGCTATCAACTTCATAGAAACGCATAAGGAGGTTCACAAGCGTTGTTTTTCCAGCACCGGTAGGTCCAACAATTGCAACTTTTTGGCCGGCTTTTATATGAGCAGAGAAATCTTTAATAATAAGATTCTCTTTCGTATATCCAAATTTAACATTTTTAAATTCCACATTACCTTTGACATCATTGGCATGTAATATAGATTCTTTGTCACTTTCGTCTTCAAGCTCAGCTTCGTCTAAGAATTCAAATACACGTTCGCTTGCTGCAGCAGTTGACTGCAAACTTGTTGCCGCTTGTGCTAACTGAGACAATGGCTGCGTAAATAAGCGAATATAAACCATAAATGAAACAATAACACCAAATGTAATGGTACCTTTCATCGCTAGTGTAGCACCTACTACACAAACAACAACATATCCCAAATTTCCAATAAAGATCATAAGGGGCATCATCATTCCTGACATAAACTGTGATCTCCACGCACTTTTAAACAAGCTTTCATTGATTTCATTAAATTGTTGCTTTGCTTCTTTATCACCATTATAAACCTTAACTATATCATGCCCTGAATAGATTTCTTCAATATGACCATTCATTCTACCAAGTTCTTTCTGCTGGCGTATGAAATATTTTTGAGATTTAGATATGATGAAAATCATTAATACAAACCCAACGGCTGTTGCAGCAATAGCCGAAAGTGTCATCGTAACATTTATAGAGAACATCATAATTAAAGACCCTAGGAACATAACGACCGCTGTCACTAACGAACCAATACTTTGATTTAGCGTCTGACCAATCATATCCACATCATTCGTTACACGACTTAGCACATCTCCATAGGTTGTAGAGTCAAAGTATTTTAATGGTAATTTATCGATTTTGTCAGCAATATCCGTACGTAATCGCTTGGATACTCGCTGAGTCATAGTAGCCATAATAAACGACTGAATATAGCTGAAGATAAAACTCAGTCCGTACAAAATAGCAAGAAGTAGAGCAATATTTCCTATAGCGGTAATATCAATCTTACCTGCAATACCCTCTGTAATTAAATCGGTTATCTCACTAAGCATATTTGGTCCAATGATAGTGAAAATGGTTCCTACAGCTGCCAATACAAGCGCAAAGATAATCGCTGGTAAATACGGTTTACAATAGGCAATTAACTTTCCCCACGGCTTTTTAAAGTTCTTTGGCTTTTCTCCAGGAGCTGCCATTCCTCCTGGGCCACCTGTACCTTTTCGAGGACTATTTGTTTGATTATTACGCATTTCCCAGCTCCTCCTTCGATAGTTGTGAATAGGCAATTTCCTGATAAGTCTTACAAGTTTCCAACAATTCACCATGTGTACCCATACCAACGATTTTCCCTTCGTCAAGTACGATGATTCTATCAGCATCTTTAATTGTTCCAATTCGCTGTGCTACAATCAAAGTGGTTGTACCTTTCGTTTCTTTTTTCAAGGTAGAACGAAGCTCACGGTCTGTTTTATAATCTAGTGCAGAAAACGAGTCATCAAAAATTAGGATTTCTGGATTTCTGCTCACTGCTCTTGCAATAGAAAGGCGTTGTTTTTGTCCTCCAGAAAGGTTTGTACCGCCTTGGGCAATATCAGCATTATATTCGCCATCCATTTTCTCTACAAATTCTTTTCCTTGAGCAATTTCCACCGCTTTTTTGATATCCTCATCTGTTGACGAGATCTGGCCATTATCCCCGTAGGCAACATTTGACTTTACTGTGCCTGAAAATAATACGGCTTTTTGAGAAACGTAACCAAACTTATTATGAAGAGCTTCTTGTGAATATTCTTTTATATTGATTCCGTCGACTATAACCTCTCCCTCAGTAGCGTCGTAAAACCTTGGAATCAAATTAATTAGCGTACTTTTACCACTACCAGTAGAACCAATAAAAGCGACAGTTTCACCTTTATGTGCTGTAAAGCTAATATCTTTTAAAACATATTCTCCTGCATCAGGATATTTAAAGCTAACATTACGCAGTTCGATTTCGCCTTCTATTCCCTTAGGTGACGATTGTACTTCTCCATCGGTAATTGTCTGAGGCGTATCTAGTACTTCATTAATACGTGCTGCAGATACAGATGCTCGCGGCAGCATAATAAACGTCATCGCTAATAACATAAATGCCATAACCACCTGCATTGCGTAAGAAGAAAATACTACCATATCACTGAACAAACCGATTCGATCCATTCCTCCTGCGTTCATAATCAAATGAGCCCCAATCCAGTAGATAGAAAGAGTTAAACCTGACATAATTAGACCCATGCCCGGCTGCATAATGGCCATCAGGCGGTTCACTAGAAGATTTGTATCTGTTAAATCTTTATTTGCTTTCTCAAATTTTGCTTCTTGATACTCTTGTGCGTTATAGGCATGAACAACACGAATACCAGTTAAACCTTCTCTTGTTACTAGGTTCAGATTATCTGTCATTTTTTGAACTACTCTAAACTTTGGTAATACAAAAATGATGATGCTGCCTATCATAACAAGCAAAGCAACGACAGCTACTCCTGTTGCTGCTGACCATCCCCAACTTTTCCCTGTTATTTTTAAAATGGCCCAAACCGCAAGGATAGGTGCTTTAATCATAACTTGAAGACCCATTGCAACAGTTTGCTGTATTTGCGTTATATCATTAGTAGAACGAGTAATAAGACTTGCCGTTGAAAAACCATTAATTTCTTCCATAGAGAAAGATAACGTTTTATTAAATACCCCTTTTCTCAATTCTTTTGAAAGAGAAGTTGCTACTCTTGCCGCAAAATAACCAACAACAACTGACAAAATCATACTACCGAGAGCACATAAAAGCATCTTTCCTCCTGCTAGCCATATCTCGCTCGTTTCGCTACCCTTTGTCTGTACGAGGGTCGTAATTTCAGACATAAAATCTGGTAGCTTCAAATCTAACCAAACTTGACCTACAATGAACACAATACTAGCAACAATAAGTATCCATTCTTTTTGTTTTAAGTATTTAAATATTTTCAACATATTTACATTTCTCCTCATTTTTCGTTAATATGCCAATGATATAGTGAGTAAATAATTAAAAATAGAGTCATCTTGACGTCGGTTAATAATTAAAAAATCACCTTATACTTTTTTATGGACACTATTTATTTATCCGCCCTTTTATAGAGCCCTTTTTTAAGCAACGAAAGCTCTAAAGTATAGTTGTTCACTGACTCATCGAATGGTATTTCCTTTGCGAAATTTTGAATAAGATTGTGAAACGTCACCGCCGTGATTATTTTCATGACATGGAATATTTCTCGTTCATCTGTAATGTTTAGTTTTTCTTTATTTATTAAGGTCATGATTTCAGACAATCGATTTTTATGCTCATCCTCATTCATGTTTCGAGTAAATGTATTTTCAACTTTATAATTCATATTCAAAAAAGCATTTCTAAAAAAGTTTTGATTTTCTAAGTTTTGGAATTTACTCAGTGTATATTGGTACAATTCAATATATGAGTCAAATAAATCACCCTCATTTTCTTTTATTATTAAAATAAATTTATCATTGTATCTTTTAGAGTGTTCATTTAATAAAAAGAAGAAAACATCTTCTTTATCCTCAAAGTATTGATAAAAGCTTCCTCTCGGTATTCCAGCATCTTTAATAATATTGGAAATCGATGCTTCGAATAACGGAACTCTTGAAAATTCTTTCATTGCTGCCTGAATTAATACTTCTTTTTTTTTCCTTTCTAAATTAAAAAATGTTTGTTTAGGCATTTTTCTCCCTCCGATCAAATAAGTGACAACGTGTCACAATTAGGTGTAATCCAATACTATATGACAACGTGTCATACGTCAACGGAAAAATATGACACATTGTCACAATCATTTAACTAGGATTTAGCGGGGAGCGACTCCAAACCCATCAAGCTACTATTTTAAAATGAACTCAAACCGAAAATTATATTTCTTCATAATTTCCCATGGAAATTCGACTCATTTTTTGTTTTGGGGAACAAAGTATTTCTTAAGTTGATGGCTGTTGGGTTCTGCCACATGCCCATCAACCTAAGCTTTTAAATTCCCCTAAAAATGAAAAATTTGTGTTTTTATAGCATAAAAGTTTATTTTTATCCTATTTGGGATGACTTGTTTTCTTAAGTTTACGGACAATTCCTTCCTTTACTTATTCTCACTTATCGCTTTATTCACCATTTCTATCAGCTGCATTGGAATGTTAAAATGATTTTGTGCGAGATGAAGTTCGGTTAGCCCCTCTTCTTCACTTGATTTTAATTCGCGTACTTCGTGGTGAAGAGCTTCCATTTTCAAATCTAATTCAGTCGCAACTATAGCGGCTTCTTTTAATTCTGACGTGAGTCTTTCGGGAACTGCATGGTTATATTTATAGTAGATTTTGTGTTCCAAACTTGCCCAAAAGTCCATGGCAATCGTCCTGATTTGTATCTCTACACAAACTCTCTCTTCTCTGTCTGACATATATACTGGTACTTTCACAATTAAGTGTAGGCTTTGATAACCGTTTGATTTTGGCTCTTTTATATAATCTTTACATTCAATGACCTCAACATCCTTTTGATTGCAAAGCATCTCACTTAGACGGTAAATATCCGATCTAAATGAACACGTAATTCGAATACCCGCAATATCTTTCACTTGTTCCTTTATTGCTAAAAAAGATAACTGGATGTTTTTTCTTAATACTTTTTTAAAAATACCTTCGGGCGATTTTAAGCGTGAAGTCGTATGTTCGATTGGGTTGTAATCGTGAATATGCTGAAACTCCTCTTTTAAAATATTTATTTTCGTATTCATTTCATCCAAAGCAAATTTATAGACCAGCATAAACCTTCTCAATTCCTCTTTTATTGCATTCAATTTGTTCATCTGGATGGGCTTATTCATAGTTATACTCATTCCTTTCGTTCATGGCACAAACGAAAGAAGGTTCGTTCGCCTTGAGCGTTTTTTATATTCCTGCATTACAGAGATACCACCAAACTGCAAATCATGTTGAGGTGAGTGAGCCACCCTGTCGCAGGATGATCGATAGTTATTATGTGTAAATTACTTTCCCATGCACAAATAACTCGCTTAGAGCACTGCAAATTTATCTTTGATAAACAACTCGTTTGTAGCTGGGCAATCAGCCTCTGCTGACTACCTCAGTACATCATACTAACAATTATCTTTATCTCAAATACGTGAGATTATTCTATTAATGGGGTAAAGCCGAAATACGAGTAAAAACAGGTCATATTCTTACTTTTATTCTAATTTATTCATCTGTTCGATAATCATAGCCAAGATTTGAATGTGCAAATCTTGAGGGCTGTGTAGCGATGGAAGCATATCCCGCAATAAGCATTTTAAACGGACTATAATAAAAAGCGGACATTTAATTGATTGTACAACCATTTTATTTACTACCAATGTGTTATACATTTTTAACTATCAGTAGTATTGGTTTTGTTGTATCTAAATAAAAGGTCATTAACAATAAAAAGACACTAATCTTACATAAGATTAGTGTCTTTTTATTGTATTTTCCCCTTGTTTTTGGGTATGAGTGCTGGCTAATCTTGTGGGGCCAAACGCCACGAATTTAGCGTAACTTTATATAGCGTAAATGAATTTTTCATTCGATAGATCCAGACAATTGTACCTTCGTGATTTATATAAGTGATCTTAAATCCACACCAACTCAAACTTCTTTATTACTCGATTTAAAAAGTATATACAACTTCTTGGCAAGAAATTGTGGTGTATACGGCATGTCCCTATGTAACCACTTTACAATTGTTCCAATTAAAGCTGAAGAACCGTACCAAATAACGATATCTTTTGGAATGTCTTTCGTAACGAGAAAGGGCTGACTTTCTGTTCTCTCTGTTATTTTGTCTGAAAGTGTATTTAACAAGCGTTCTGTAAAAATCGGTGTTCGCCTAGAGCCAAGAACTACTTTATAGAATTTAGCATTGTCAGCAATGTACTCAAGTAGGTCTACGAGTTTTAACCATTCTATATCCTCAGAGGAATCTGAGAGGTTTTCCGTGCTTATCATTATCTTTTCAATATCCTCGACCATTTCCTGTGCCATTTTCTCCAACATGTCATGAATATCACGATAATGGAGATAGAACGTAACACGATTAATGGTCGCACGTTCTGCAATTTTATTAACTGTTATTTTGCTAATTTCCATCTCTTGTAGAAGATCTATTAAAGCCGCTTTTATTAACTGGCGTGTACGAATGATTCGAGGGTCTACACGGGACTTTGGATGGTTTGTCATATCTAATCACCTTTCCTATTAAATAGAAATTTACAATATTCTAAGTTCTGTCTATTATCTTAGACTTTATTAACAGAAAGCATAAGAATTGATAACTAATAGACAGTTATTAAGAAATTGTCTGTTGTCATAATGATCTATAATAATGTAATTTATATAGTGTAAATTATTCAACACTTTGTAAAAAAAGTCCACGTTAAAATTAGAAAGGATATGAAATAATTGCATAATCAGACTAAAACAGTCCCCAATTCGATAAAAAAAGGACCTATTATGTTCATTATGATTTTAGGTGCTTTTCTTGCAACATTAAACCAAACACTCATGAGTGTCGCTACTCCTGAACTTATGGTTGAATTTAAGATTTCGGCTACAACAGCCCAGTGGTTAACAACCGGTTACATGCTAGTAAACGGCGTCTTGATTCCTATTACCGCATATTTAATGCAACGGTTTACCACACGCGAACTCTTTCAAACTTCCATGCTTATATTTCTAGTTGGAACCATTGTTTCGGCTGTAGCAACAGGATTTCCTGTCTTGTTAACTGGACGTATGATTCAGGCAGCCGGTGCAGGAATCATTATGCCATTGCTTACGCATGTAATTTTAACCATCTTCCCTCGCGAAAAGAGAGGAGCAGCTATGGGAATGGTGGGGCTTGCCGTCATTTTTGCACCAGCAATTGGTCCTACAATTGCCGGATACATTATTGATAACTATAAATGGGAGACGATGTTTTACGGAATGATTCCATTTACTATCCTTGTTATTGTGCTGGGATTCATTTATCTCCGAAATGTATCCGACCGAATCAAGACAAAACTTAATATCCTAAGCGTTATTCTCTCTACCATTGGTTTCGGTGCATTAATTTATGGTTTCAGCCAGGCCGGAAGCCTTGGTTGGTCAGATATAGAGGTAGCAGGTACGATTACTGTAGGTATCCTAGCCCTTGTCCTCTTTTCATGGAAGGAATTAAGATCACAAAATCCATTGCTTGACTTACGTGTATTTAAATACAATATGTTTTCTTTAACAACAATCATTAATATCGCAATTACTATGGTTATGTATGCAGATATGATGTTACTTCCGTTATACCTCCAAAATATGCGTGGTTTCACAGCCATTGAGTCGGGTCTTCTGCTTCTTCCTGGTGCGCTGGTTATGGGGTTCCTTATGCCAGTTACCGGTAAGCTATTCGATCGCTTTGGTGCGAAATGGTTAGCTATTACTGGAATGACAATTACCATTATTACAACAATGGGTTTTATCAACTTGACGGATTCCACTAGTTATATCTATTTGATTCTCATGTCAACAGGGCGTCGCATTGGTATGGCCTTAATGATGATGCCGATTCAGACTGCTGGTCTAAATCAATTGCCACAACGGTTAAATGCACACGGAACAGCAATAAGCAATACGATTCGTCAAGTTGCCGGTGCTGTCGGTACTTCGCTTCTCGTGACAGTGATGACGAGCCGTACGAAATCACATCTGCAGGATATGGTTCCTACCGCAGCAGCTAAAGGATTGAGTCAAAAAGAGCTTGTTACAGAAGCCTCTATACAGGGGATTAATGACGCCTACCTTGTCATCATTGGAATTGGTATCATTGGATTAATACTTTCTTTCTTCATAAAGAAAGTTAAACAGGCTTCCGAATCAGAATCTGACATTACTGCAGAGATGGTAACTACAGAGAAATTAAAAATAAATTAAAATCATTTGAATTCACGAATCAAAAAGAAGAAATTTATACCAACTGTTAGTCACCATATTTGGAGTAAATCGCTTCTATCTTATGCTGGCTAGGAATGAGATGTACTCCAAATATGACTATTTATAAATTGATTTATACAATTTTTATTTTTAAGGAGGAATATCAGTGAAAAAAGAGGTTATTGCAATTCAAGAAATCCCTAATTTCCAGACGCGTACTGAAGAATTTTTCCCTTTAAAGTGGTATAAAGAAATGCTTTACAATCATTCTGTTTATTTTCACGAGGAAACAAATACATGGAATGCGTTTAAGTATGAAGACGTTAAGCAGGTGTTAACCAATTATGAATTCTTTTCAAGTCAAGGGCCTAGGAGCGGTATTTTTGTTGGTGATAATAAAAATCAAAAAAACACTTCACCTATAACAATGATTACGTTCCTTGATCCACCTGACCATCGAAAAGTACGGTCCTTATTGGCAGCGGCTTTCACTCCTCGCAGTTTAAAAGAGTGGGAACCCCGTATTCAACAAATTGCAACGGAGCTTGTAGAAAACATACAAGAAAATTCTACGATTAATATTGTGGACGCTTTGGCATCCCCTTTACCTGCTCTAGTAATAGGCGATTTATTTGGCGTACCTGCACAAGGTCAAGGTCAGTTTAAAGAATGGGTTGATATTTTGTTCCAACCATACGACAAAGAAAGGTTAGAAGACCTTGAACTACAAAAACAAAAGGCAGCGAAAGAATATTTTGAATATCTTTATCCTATTGTAGTTCAAAAACGTTCGAACCTTTGTGATGATATTATCTCTGATTTGATTCGAGCTGAAGTGGATGGGGAAAAACTTACAGATAATGAGATTGTACAAACAACTATGTTACTTTTAGGGGCAGGTATTGAAACAACTAGTCACGCAATAGCCAATACATTCTATTCATTGCTTTATGATGACAAATCATTATATGAAACACTAAGAAAGGATATAGGTCTAGTCCCTAAAGTCGTTGAAGAAATGCTTCGATATCGCTTTCATATTTCAAGAAGGGATCGTACGGTCATAAAGGATAATAATCTATTAGGGATTGATTTAAAAAAAGGTGACGTAGTCATTGCTTGGATGAGTGCATCCAATATGGATGAAAACATGTATAGCGATCCTTTTTCTATAGACATTCATCGCTCAAATAATAAAAAGCACCTAACTTTCGGAAGTGGTCCACATTTTTGTTTAGGTGCACCCCTTGCACGGTTAGAAATAAAAATTGTATTAGAGGTATTCTTACAAAAATTTTCTTGTATCGAACCAGTTGAAGGATTTGAATTAGAAAAAAACTTAACTGCTTCTGCTACGGGACAGTCCTTGACTTATCTACCAATGAAGGTTTATGGGATTCAGCCCATACCCATTAACTTAAGAAACTAATTGTTCACCAAAACGAAAAAACGAGCTAAAATTTTATATATCACCAGCCCGATAAGAAATGCAAAAAGAACTTGTAGGCATCCCTGCAAGTTCTTTTTTAGATAATGTAAAAAAGTATTATTCCGGTCCATCAGCCTCACCATATCAAACTTCCAGCCTTATAATATGTGCTGCTACTTCCTTTAAAACCACATTCATAAATAATATGATAGGTGCCACGTTATGTTCTGGATCTCTGTAGTTCTTTAGATTGGCTATAAATGACCATTCATTATCTTTTAAATTTGTATAATAATCATTCTCTTCTTCCCAGGTTCCTATGTACCACCTCATATATAGAAAATCAGCTTCTGCAAATGCTTCATTTATCTGTTTCTTTATAAATGGAATATCTTTACTATGATTAACTTTTATATATTCTTTAACGAATGGAAACTTTAAAGCAGCTTCTTCCCAGCTTCCTGTATTTATTAATTCCACCAATCCTTTATATTCATCTTTTATAATTACTTTATCTCGAAAGGCTGTATACATTTCAAAAGAAATTTTTTTCACCCTCTTAAATTCATTATGAATTTAATTAACATATATACTTAACTACACAATAGAAGGTTTTAGAAATCGTATTACGTTTCCCTTTTCACTAAATTCACTCTCATTGTTACAATTCTTTGAGGCAAGATCCACTATATAACTCTCTGAAATTTTAAAAGTTCTTTCCTCATTAAACATCGTCAAAGGAACTGATACTCCAACATTATTATCTAAATGACTTAGTACCATTACAGGGATAGTTTCTCCTTTTAATAAATCAACATATGAGGTCTTAACTTTATAATAATGCCCTTCTAAAAAATGCATTTTTCCGTTTATTAAATCCACTGCAACTCCATTATTACAATACGCTAAGTTTTGATTTAAAAAATGAATATCGCCTGATACTTTAATAAATTTCATCGTTTTATTATCAAATATATAGTAACCATCTCTTACTACAAAAAGATTATGTGGATTGATAAACTCTAGCAGATAATGTGTAATTTCAAAACTAGTATCTCCCTCAATCATTTCTCTGTATTCTACATAAAGTTTTTCTAACTTTTTAAATGTACTTAGTTTGATCCCCTGATTTGGTCTTGATGCAAGCGTTAAGTCATCTAATACCCATTTAGCCACATATGTTGACGTTGGAATCATTTACAATTTACCCCCTTCAAAATTCTATATATGAACATATAAACTATTTAAATTTAATAAATTGGGCTCTACTTAAAGTATAGGCAGAATCTATTTAATAACTAAGATAATTCTCTAACTTTTTCATATTTACTTCTTATAAATTATAATTATCAAACTCCTACTATGAAATTTTCAAGAATCAAAAAACTAATACAATTTGATGTAGCTATTTGGCTGTATAAAAATAAATTAACTACCGATTAACTAGATTTACACTTTAAAAAATGTACAAATCGTTCCTATCATTTCGAGATAATTTAAACATTTTAAATATTAGAAAAGAAAACCCTATATATGAAATCATATATTCATATATATCGATTATGATTATATTTTATGTAATTACGTGTGAGATTTTAAACGATATTTACTTCCTTTCAGAGACAGTATTCCCTGATTATCTGGTGTATAAAAATATATTAAACATATAGTACGTGAAATTTTTAAAGAACACTTTAGGAGGTTTTAAGTACATGGCAAATGTTGTTTTAATTATACGGAATTCAGATTTATTAAAATCTATGGATAAGATATTAGCTAATTTTAAACCACAGAAAAATCACATTAATTAATAATTAAGTAAAAAATAGGAATTTATTGTTTTGTCTAATTCAATAAGCACGAATATCATCACATTCAGTATCTATATAGTTTAACTCTACAAATTGCACATCTTTAGTGTAGTCGTAGAAATTTCAAAAAACACATTCACATATACCCTCTTGTCCCCCTTAGCTTGATGGGGATGGGATAGCACCAACATTTCCCGAATTTTGTACGCTAAGCAAAATTTCATAAAGAAAAAGCCGATTTCCTATACGCTAGGAACTCGACTTTTTTAGATTGATATATTTTGACTAAAACTCCCTCAAATAACTAAAGGAGTTTTATAGAAGTGATCTTTCTTCATTGATAATTCATTGTAAATAAAGCTGTCTTTCGACTTATCCGCATTTAAGTACTTCCTCTTGATAATCTCAGCTTCGTCATAGTCTAAAACGTACTGTAAAGCCTTATCGATCTGCTTGAACTTAATATTGCTAATATGTCTTGTGTCCCTAATCTCTGGAAACAAACTGATTCATTCATGTTTTAACTCCACTTCATTTTCAAAACGAGTTTTCAATGCGCGGTATTCCTTTAGTATTTTCACTACTTCTTTCTGAACCTGTTTTTCTGTCTCTCTATCAATAACCGGTAATAAAGTTAATTGTCTCTCCATGAAGAAATCCCCCTATTTCTAAATTTGTTTTTTTAACACCACATAAAGTACGTGAAATTTTACCATCTCTTTGTTGAATAAGGGAACCATGCTTAGTAAAGTAGCCCCCACCTCCACTCTGCATGGTTCCGTTATCCATTAAGCCTTTAATAATTTACGTTTCTTGTTGGCCATCTTCTCTGCATTCTCCAGGTAATCCAATTGATGCTGTGCAATGTTCTTTAAATCAAAACGTACGTGTATCTTTCTCTGTAGACTTCGCTTCAAATGCGATAGCTCGTCCCTTATACACACCGTCATAGTCAACTGTACTTTTAGCTTCATAGAATCCATTTAGTACACGGCCGCCTTTACTTTTTAACACATTTACAGGAGTCTGACACTTGTTCATAAGCGCCAGTCCCCCTCTTTGATACATTTCATTCGCTAGATTAATAAGCATTTCAAATGCCATACCTCTGTTTCCTAGTCCCATTGTTATTCCTCACTTTCTATCAAAAGGATTATTTTGCAAAAAAATTGATTCTAATTTATAACTGCTACCATTTCCCTTTATTTTCTATTAAAATTGAGTAAAACTATTTTGATAACATAGGAGAAAGCTATGAAGCATAACATCAATCTATGGTCCTTTATTTGTTCTTTGGTTTGCGTTGGTCTATTCCGTTTATATTTTGAAATTCCACTTGAACTATTCAAATTTTTCACGGATTCATTACACATTCACCCTTTATTTATATTACTAGTTTTAGCAATAGGAACTTTTTTCTCTGGCATTATAGGGTTTTCTAAGATGAATAATTGGATTGCGATGCTTAGAAGTGTAGCAACAGTCTTAATAACATTGGTATTATCAGTGTTTTTAACACTAACTTTGATCGTTGGCTATGCATTAAGTTAAACGTAATTCTTCACGAATAAAAACCAATATCCCGTCAATACTGTAGACAACCCATTTCGAACCATATTCCATTACCTGAGCAGCTAGCTTTTGCTAGCTGCTCTTTATTTGTACAAGGTACTCAATTGACTGGCGCACATATAATATTCTGAGTTCCTTTCTTTATAAAATAGTCGTTATAAAATGAGAATCGTCACGAGAGCACTTTACTAAGTGCTCTTTTTATATCCCAACTTAATTCAAAATGAAATTTATATTCTAATCTTCTCTAACATGGTTCTTAATTAAAAAAGACTCACATTCCTTACAGTAATATTGTTTTATGTATGGCAAGTAATACATTTCATCATTTGGATGGTCACCATGATCATGATTACGATCGCGTTCATGATCACGCCTACGACGACACTCAACACAATCGCAGTCACGTCTACAATGACAGTTGTTAAAATCGTTTCTTCTGCGCCTACGGCCGCATCCGCAAAATACTAAATCATCCCAAAATCTATTACAATCTCGAGAATGCCCAAAATTATTATCCCATCCCATAGATATGATTCCCTCCTCTAAAAATAGAATTCATCATATTCTATGATTAAAAGGTAGAAATAGTTTGTTTACTAGTCTATGTTTCAGACTAATAATATTTCAATTTGCAAGTCTATCTCACCCCTTATCTTTCCTTAACAACAAACAAGACGCTAACCAGATTCCGGCAGCGCCTACGATACTTACCATACACTTAATCAAAATCATTTATCCTCACATTATTTATTCCTTTGTTTCCAAACCCCATTCTCTTTACGATAAGTATTCTTCCCATCCATGAAGTCAGCTGTATTACCCGGAATGCTATATTTCTTATTGTTTTTCTTAGCCTTCTTCTTCAGTCTTTTCTCTTCTTGAATAGCTTGTAAATCCGCCTTCCATTGTTTCAACAAATCCTTTTCACGTCGCATCGAATTTGTACCCCTTGAATTAAAGTGTGAACTAAATAATTAGATTCTACCTATTTATATAGAATCCTTTAATCTAAATTTCCATTTTATTCAACCCCTCGTTTAACATATACCAATTTATGTTTTTCCTTTTATATAGACCAACGATATATTATAATTCTTTATATACCCAAGGAGGTTTACCATGCTTAATTTCCTTAAAATATTCCCCATCTTAGGATTCTTTTGGTTTTTATACGGTTTTATTGGTCTCATCTTTTTATTACTATTCCTTAACGTGTCGTAACAGCGCGTATACATATATGCTTAATGTGTAATTTCTATATAACAAAGAAAAAAGTATCCGTTATGGATGCTTTTGATTACTTATACGCTTAATTTTTCAGTAATCTCTTCTTCTGTTAAATCGTATTGTGATTCCTCGCTGTCTATAAAAATAATTATTTCGTTAAGTTTCAATATGTAATATTGCATATTCTTTACTTTCAATTTCCATACATGTAATAATTTATTTATAAAAATACAAAATATTAGTAAAGATGATTTATATGAACAAATTCCTGAAGAAGGTAATTAAATCCTTACAAACTTTTTGGGGATGCTTAGCATTTGGTGTATTAATGTTTGCTATCTTCTTAATTATGGATCTAACAAATACACCTTTAAATACATTGAGTTGGAGAGATTGGCTAGGTTCTGCAGTAGGTGCAGCCATTGTATCTGTAGGGATATTCACTTTAAGTAACTTGGATGTGAAATTAAGTTCGTCACTTGAATTATAAAAATGGGATTAAACCCTATAACCTTTTCAAGAATCAGCCATATTTTATTCCTGAAAAAGTGCTTTATTTTACTGAAAGGTGGTTGCGGAAACAACTGCCTTTTTGTTTATGACAAAAGGATTATTTTTTCAAATGTTTACTACTAATGATCAATAAATATCTTATAATTGTTATATACGAAATATTTTGTTTAGGAGCAGATAAAATGCCAGTTACACTAGAACTTATTCTTTTTATTCTTATAGCAATTAGTGCTGTTGGCTATTTGATAAAAGAATCTCAAAAAACTAAGAAAAGAACCCTTGGAATTTCACTAGAACTTTTAGTTCTTTTCTGGTCAATATGGAGAATATCGACTATCATAATCCAAATTTCGGAATATAATCTCTTGTGAATAAAACTAAATATTCTGTCAATACTTTATATTACATTAGATTTTCTCCTTATTCCCCCTTGGAGAACCGAGCAGTTAGCTATTATAGCTTGCTGCCTTGTTATGTAAAATAAAGCATGTATAAAAAGCTTTCTCAACACCCAATTAATGGAATTTAATTACCTTTTATGGTAATATATTGGTAATATAGTAAAAATCTATCGTTCCATTAACAGGACCCGTCCCCCTAATCGGGTCCTGCTAAATGTTCTCTATTAAAATGGTGTTTTGGTTCGACTATCGTCTTTACTTCCCCACGTCCTACAATTCAATATGTAATATTACATATTTGGTATATTTGGTATATTTGGTATATTTGGTATATTTGGTATATTTGGTATATAAAATTTATAAACATGTAATAATTGCTCTATACAATGTTTATAATTATTATCGAAAGGAGAATACTACATGTCTTTCTTTTCGTGGTCTCCTCTTATTTTCTTAACAGTTGTTGCAATCATCATTTCTATTAAAAAGAATAAGAAACAATAGCTTTAAATAGTTACAATTAGTTATTCTTAGGGGGTGTAGTTATGTCATTTGCAGCATGGAGTGCAATTTTTATGACTTTAATCGGAGCAATGTCAGGAGTAATATTTGGTACTATTTCTTCTAAAAGAAGTAAAAATATCAACTAAAAACCTACTAATAAAAATAAATTTTTATTTTAGTGACAGCTGATACAATCTTAATATTCCAGCTATCATTTTCTATTCAAATAACTATTTTTTCACTTTTTTGATACATTTATGAAACATTTATATGTTATCTTCAGTATGTTCTTTTCTTCTCATAACTTGTGTGAATTATACCCACACAAGAAGCTCTAGATCCCTAAATCTAGGGCTCCTTCGTTTAAATAAATATTTTTTCAATTCGATGTATAGACAACTATATATTAAAATGTTAAAATATTGTTGTGATTCCCGTTTGGTTTCACATACGACTTTTTTCTTCGGTTATGGGGTTCTTACGTAATAGTAAGAGCCATTTTTTTATTCCAGCAAGTTTTTTGTTAAAAATTTACACACACGTACTTTTCGATATATAATTAAATTATCAATATATTAGGATTGTTAAGTATGTCAGGAACAATAATGTTTTTGTTATACATTTGTTTCGGAATGAGTGTCGTTTTTAGCTTAATAAGGGAATTTCGAAAACCACAGAAAAACCAGTTCTTAATTTTAGTTGATTCTTTAATTTTGCTAGGAGCTCTATCCCTAGTAAGCAGTATCTTCATCTAAATCAATAACCACGTAACTCGGTACTATTAAGATTTCTTTAACGCATACATTACATTTAGGATTTCCATGTGCAGAAATCCCTTTAATAATTTCAATTTCTAATAAATCTATTTCTGTGTTATCAAATATTTCAATCACATGTAAAAGTTACGTAAAGATTGCTATGATTTAATTCTTCCACCCCAGAAACGTTATATAATGAAATTGCAAACATTAGGTTTTTACCTTTCTATACGACATAATTCTTTGCTAGGAGCAAATCCTAGCCTTTTTTATTTCACCCTCCGTTGATCCGAAGTCCAGATTCCCTCTTTCAATTACATTAGCTTGCATGCTAGCCTCTTTAGGGAATTCAATGTAATCAACAAGTACACTAACCTTCCCTCTAAAACCACTATCCTCAGTTCCAAGAATCACGCGTCATACCACTACGCGGACGTACCTGCAATTCATATCCTGGTGGAATCTCCAAAGCTAATCCCATTTGTACAACCTTTGTTTGGCCCGGCCATATAATCGTGTCCTCTGCTGCTACAAGATCAAAACCAGCATCACCAGACTTTGCATATCTTGGTAACTCCAAATCTTTTATAGATTTTCCGAACGGGAAAGCCCACTACGGTGCGATAGCACCCACTTTAGGAGTGGGATGAGAGTGAGGTCAAATGCTGTACACAAATCAAACACCGCAGGTACGTTCTGTACATCAAGAATTTGAAATGGTATCATTTTCATAATAGACATGTAAAAGTCTCTAAAATAATCTTGTTCTCTGAAAACAGAATACATATGAGGTTGGAGTAAAAAATTCTTCTACTCCGTAAAATGTATTGAGTCGTCAAGCACAAGACGCTAAAACACATTTGAGAACTCACAATCTGACTCGTTTGGTAATAGAATGAGTGCCGTATCTGCTATATGCACTGGATACGGCGTGGTGATGGCACACCGCAATCTTGCACGTCAGCGATACTAGAAATAGACTTCGCCTTTGGTAGTAAGAATCCCACTGACGTTAGCTAGCTTGTGGCTTTAGCCGTGGGAGTGTCAATTACCTCCCTTTGCTTTGATTAATAATTGAGTCACTTCGTAAACACCATGTTGTATTTCCATCATTCTTAATACACTCCTTTAATTAGATTCCACAACTCTTGTTCAGTCATCTCATAAAGTTGTCGACCTGTCTTTTCCTCTTTATAAATTCCTTTTTGTAGTAAAACATCGATATAGATTTGTTTCCTGTCCATGTTGCCTCCTAGCCGCTTTTCTTCTTAGGTCTCCTTATAGGTGTAGTTGCTGCCCTTTGTGGACTCCATCCTCCTTTTAATACTCTTTTACTAAATGTGCTATATGAAATACCGTTCTCTTCAGCTAAATTGACCATATCTTCCATTGTTGCTCTTAATTTCTTTACAGGCTTTTTTGCTGCTTCCTCTGGTGACATCCCTTTATAAACACGAGTTAAAAATGTCTTCTTTTTAACCCCATTTTCTAATGCTATCCTTAACCACTTTTGTTCCCTAAATTGATATTTCCGAGGCGGTGTATTAATTGCCTTACTAACATCCCATCCCATTTGATACACCCTACGATATAACATGTTATAGCCAATGCCGTTCTTCTCGGCTGCTTGATAATCTTCCTTTTCTAGCCATTTATTTATCATCATGGCGCTATGCCTCCTAATCCAAATTCATAATCTCCTCTAAAGTTCTATCTGAAATATGGGTGGTAATGATTTGTATATTCCCGTATTTCTTTTTAGCCATTTCTATAGCTGCGCCCCCGGACTTCGCGTCAAACCAACGGAGCTTCCATTTCTCGTCTTTATCGTAAAACTCTACTGAATACGTCATAATGCTATTACGTTTCAAAAACTTATCCGCTGTACTTGTTGCGGTATAATCAAAACTTCCGACTACATCCTCTAGTGTTAGTTGTTTCATGCTCCTAACCCCATTGGGCGCGATTTGATTTTGTTCTTATCTACCTGATCCATGATTAATGCGGCGATTTCTAGTTGATGCCTTCCTAGCTCTTTTGCTATTTCGAGAATACCTTTATCCTCATCCCACATTTTTCTTAATTGAATCACTTCACTTTCATCAAACACTAAGTCTAATTCTTCTAAAGCGATATATAAGTTACGACGCAATTTCTTCATGTAACTTTCCTGTTGCAACGCCATTATGTAATTCTCCTTTTCCAAATCCGTTCCAATTCGTGGCATCCCATTTCCCCTCCAGTTGTAATTGATGAATTTCCCTTAGCTCCGCCATAACGGCATGACGTCTTCTATCCACTTCTTCAGGACTGAGATTCCCTGCTTCGCAAATACAAGGTGCAAATTGAAAGCATCCATTACCCATATCGTTTTTAATTACTCCCGTTCCGTTACATGCACACATTTTAATTCCCCCTTTAAAAATGATAATGTCTTTCTTCTGTAATACTTTGTTTCTTTGAAAGTAATCGTTCTGAAGTTATTGAGAATCCGCGATACAATCCGTTCATAATACGCACCCTCTAAACACACTCCTGTAAGGCTTGTTGTAAATATAGTAGATTGAACCTTACTATTTTGTTTGATCTATTTTTAACTTGTTGTAATTCCTTTTTATAAGTAACCCTTACTTCTCAAGTTTGTTTATTATCCTTCGTAATGTAGCAGAAGACCATAAAGGATAAAGGAAATTACTTAAGCCATTCATCGTAACTGTTATAGCCTTCATTGAAATACTTTAATATATTTACCAATAATGAACTTGTTGTAAAAATATCGCTTCATTTAATCCAATCGTTTTATTAATCCTAATAAAACGATTGACGGTTGTTAATGTATAAGTATTTTGCTCATTTAGTTCACTTTCTTCATCCAACACTCATAACTCACATTGTCCTCCATGCCAGTAAACCGAACCTTTTCTCTCCCTCTGAACTTACCTTCATGATAAAAGGTTCTTTCTGCCCTATATATTCGTTTAATTGGCGTTACATAGTCATAACCTCGTTTTTCTAAATCACGAACTGCTATTAACATCTCCTTCATAGACCCACGCCTTACAGGTATCTTAAACATCACGCATTCGCCCTTTCGCATACTGCTATGTTGCCTTTAACCCACTTTGTTGATTTCTTAAGTACTTCTTCTGCTTGTTTTAATGTCAATTCGCCAATTTCTTTAATACTTAATTGTCCTTTAATCCTGTCTTCATCTACTTTTCGACGAGTAGCTAATTTTTTTATGTTTAATTTAATTGCACTAACTTGTTGAGCATTAATTATTTCCTCTTGGATTTCTAGTAAATCTTCACCCGCATAAATTTATAAACCTAATCCGTGAATTGCAATTGCTTTTACTAAGCACCGCTGGATACTCGTGTTAATGTCAAAGCTGTTACGCTCTGCAATTGGCTTATTTTGATTGTTTAGTAGTGGGTGACTTTGACTTAGTGATTTTCTTGTACAGTTAATTCCCCCCCTACAAAGTAACCACAATCTGTTTTGAGGTAAGGCCCTCCATTAAATCGTTTTACTTCCCATATTGCTGTTGGATCTACTTTTTAACTGCCCATGATAAGTAGTTAAAACGCCCTTTCTTTTCAACATGTTCCGTGCAATCTATTTAAACTAATTTAGAAAAGTAGTTTTCAGTTGTCATATGAATTTCCCCTTTTTAAAATGGTGCTATTTCCGTTTGTTTACTAGCTTCATAGACTTGCATAAGTGCTTGTAATCCATATTCGTAAGCTACAACCATTGATGCAGCGTTAGGCTCTTTGCTTTGCTTATATCGTTCAACCAAATTCATTAAAATTTGAATTTCAGCTTCAATTTTGGTTTGTAGTCCCACCTTATTCACCTGCCACTTTCTCTGTAGAATGAGACATTACATATTGCGTAATGCACTCTGTTTCTGCGTGTAAGTAATCACCACCAAAATCTAAGTAACTTTCACCGAAGTATATTTCTCCATTGCAACCTTCACATTCTTCAATAAAGTCTCTTGCTGATGAGTCATGATAATTACCGTAAGTAATTGGATTTTCAATCATATTTCATTCCTCCTTATTTACTGAGAGAAAACGTATGTTATAATAC